>CAZCEX010000001.1:0-41228 GCA_964497785.1 uncultured Thermoanaerobaculia bacterium
GTTGAGTCCGAGCACGTCGGCATCGAGCCCACTGAGTGCGTCCTCCAGATCACAGATGTTGGTGAGGCGCGAGTAACCGAGATTCGGGTTCTGAGGGCGCTCGTCGATGGGGAAGTTGCGGATGTTCCAGACGGCGATGCGCAGGTTGCCCGTTTGAGGGCCGCTGGGTGGGAGGTCGGCGGCGCTGATACCACCGCCCGGGAAGCCGGCGCAGCGCATCGTATCGCGGAGGAGGACGGCGGCAACGGCGACGATGGCGATGACCACCACAGATGCAATGACTACAAATCGTGATTTTCGTTCCATGGATCAGAGTCTGGCCCAACACGGCATGGATGGCAAGAGGGGTTGGGTTATGGTTGAGGTTGGTGGCGCGCTCCGGTGTCTCAAAACGAGCGGTGGAAGCGTCGCGGAGGTAGAAGTTGAAGAAGCGTCGGATTCCGAAATGGGTCGTGATTGCCGTGGCCGTCGGCGGCGGAGGGCTCGTGCTCGTTCTCGCAGGGCTACTGGCTCTTGGATGGTATGTGAAAAACCAGATGCTGGATTCGGGTGGGGCTTTGTCGGCCGCCCAGGCAGCCTACGACGTGCGTCACTACCGCATCGAGGTTGGTGTGGATCCACCCTCGCGGACCATCGAAGGCGTCACAACCGTGACGGTCGAAGCCATCGCGCCGCTGTCGGTCTTCGAGCTCGATCTCGATTCGCGATTGACTGTTCGTTCGGTCCGCTGCGACGGCTGGGTGGTGGAGTTCTCTCACGAGGACGGCGTCATCGTGGTCGACTTGGCAGATTCTTGGAGTGCCGGGGAGCGGCACGAGGTCGAGGTCGCTTATGGAGGGGCGCCCAAGGTCGCATTGCGGGCGCCGTGGATCGATGGCTTCGTATGGGCGAAGGCACCGTCGGGCGCGCCCTGGATTGGAGTGACGGGGCAGGGTGATGGTGGTGACAACTGGTGGCCGTGCAAGGACCACCCGTCGGATGAACCGGACGAGGGTATGACCATTCTTCTGACCGTACCTGACGATCTTGTGGGTCTCTCCAACGGCCGCAAGGTCGGCGAGAGCGACAATGGTGACGGGACCGTGACAACCGAATGGGTTGTGTCGTACCCGATCAACAACTACCTCGTGACCCTGAATATTGCCCCCTACGTGGCTGTTGAGGCGCCGTATCGGGGCGTTGACGGCACGCTCGACGAGACCCTGGTGTTCTGGGCGGTGCCCGAGTTCGAGGATCGAGCCCGTGCGATGTGGCTGCAGATGCCGAAGATCCTCGAGGTCCTGGGCAAACGTTTCGGCGAGTACCCGTTCTTCGAGGACAAGATGTGGGTCGCTCACGCCCCGTACCTCGGCATGGAGCACCAGACGCTGGTGGCATATGGCGCCGAATTCACCGACAACGCCTACGGGTTCGACGAGCTCCTCTTGCACGAGGTGGCGCATGAGTGGTGGGGGAACAAGGTCACCGCTAGCGACTGGGCCGACTTCTGGTTGCACGAAGGTTTTGCGACCTACGCCGAGGCCGTCTACGTGCTCGACACTCTGGGCGAGGGTCGATACCTGGACTACATGAGCATGCTCCGCGGCCGCATTCGCAACCAAACCCCTCTCGTCCAGGGTGAAGATCTGACCTCCGCCGGAGCCTACTCGGGGGACATCTACGTCAAGGGAGCGTGGGTCCTGCATTCCTTGAGGTGGCTTTTAGGAGACGAAGACTTCTGGGAGGTCTTGTGGCGATTCGCCAACGACGAACGTTTCGCCTACGGTCTGGTGGCAAACGAAGATCTCTTTGCGCTCGTGGCCGAAGTCAGTGGACGCGACGATCTCGGCTGGTTCTGGCAGCGTTATCTATTCGAGGCGAAAGAACCGCGTTGCTCGATCGAACGGGCCGCGGCGGGCGACCACGATCTTATTCGGCTGCGATGGCACGATCCTTCCTTCGAGATGCCGCTGCCGGTGCAGGTTGGAGAGGTGATTGGGCGTGTGGACATGTGGGGTGGGGAGGGCAGCCTCGAAGTCGCACGCGGGGCCACCGTTATCGTCGACCCCGAAGGGCGTGTATTGGCGAGTCCGGCGGAGTGAGAATCGAAAATGAAGGGGATGATGAAGCGATTGGACTGACGATACGGATCGACGTGGAGGTGGATCCTGCCGGATACGGGATGAGCAGAATCAGTCCCAGGCTGCCAGATCACCTGATTCGAAATCGTCGAAGAAGATCCCAGAGGATATTTTGTAGATCGCGTCGTGCACGTCGAGACCGTGAAATGCCGCCAGGTAAAGACTGCCCTGGTGTAGTGTGAAAAAATAGGGGACCTGACCGTCTCCAATGAGGTGACTGAGTTCCTCCCAGCGACCTTTCGCAAGGTCATCCCATGTACGAAACCGGACCAACTTGAAGAGGTTGGGGTCGGATCCATTCGCGTAATAGGGAGAGAAGAAATTGGACACGTACCAGTAACCGTCGTAGAACTCGATGTCGTTGATGATAAAGCCGGTCGTATCCCAGGTACCGGCGGATGTGTTGACGAGCTTCCCAAAGCTGGGATGGATCATCACCTCCCCGGTGTCGAAATCAACGATCTCGATGACCTGGCCCCAGGACGACGACGCGACGTAGACTGTGTTTTCGACGACGGTCAGCCCACGCGAGTATTTGGCGAGTCCCGACAGGTCGAGGGCGCCCTCTTGTTCCCCAAATCGTGTCATGCGTAGCAGCGACGGCCGATCAGGGTTGAGGACATAAAGGAATCCGCTGACCGGGTCGAATGCCACATCGTGAGGTCGGGCGAGGTCAACTCCGGCAACAGAGTACGCGCTTTCGATCTCTTCATCTTCCGGGTGGGAGAACGAAATGACTCGGTGATTCTCAGTGTCGGCGGCGTAGAAACGGGAGTTATTGAGATGGTAGGTGACTGCATGGGGGCCGTTTACGGCGATTGTGGAAACGATCCACTCGCCGAGAGTTTCCTCCGGTCGGTATGTAAACCGGTCATGAACAACCTCGGAGATGATCTCGTAGCCCGAGCCGAAGAAGATGTGTGTTGGGAGATTGAGCGAGATCGACGTATTCGCCGGCGCGTACTCCTCAACGGCGAGTGAGAACGGGGGAGCGGACCGTGCCAGGTGGGGGCGGTGGAGTTCGGGGTCCACCGGGACGTAGATTCTTTCCTCCGGCCTGCGGTCGTCAGCCGAGGCCACGCAGCTCACGAGGGCTGCGGTGATCAGCGCCATCCATTGACGAATCCAGAACGATTGATTCGCGAATCTCAAATGCCAATCCCCTCATCCGGGTGGTGGTTTACCCGCCGACAACCGCATTGAGCTATGATATGCCGGAGGAGTCGATACTGCCAGGTGAAACGATGTACGCTGCTTAAAAAGACGAACAGATGGTGGCGGGTTGTTTGCCTGGTGATGGTTGTTTTCGTATGGCCAGCCGATCCCAGATCCTGGGCAGAAGACGGTCCGGAGGTGATTCGGGGGCCCTATTTGCAGTCGAATACGCCGCATTCGGTGGTTCTGCGTTGGAAAACCGACATTCCGACGGCGACGTGGCTGGCCTACGGTCCGCAACCAGACCAACTCGATTCCACAGTCAGCGATCCGGCTGTCTTGTTCGATCATGAGGTTTTGGTTGATGGGCTGACGGCTGCAACGGACTACTACTACGCTGTTGGGGCCGACTCCGTCGTTCTCGCAGGGGGGAACGAGCAGTTTTTCATCCGGTCGGCCCCTGTGGCGGGTGCCGCCGCCGCGACGTGGATCTGGGCTTTGGGCGATTCGGGGACGGCCAAAATTGGTGCTCGCCGGGTGCGCGATGCCTACCTGTCATTCGCCGGTTCGGGCGCGACGGACGTCTGGCTGATGATGGGGGACAACGCCTACCCATCCGGGACCGCAGAGGAGTATCAGGCAGCGGTCTTTGACACCTACTCGGAGGTGTTGATCAACACCCCATTGTGGCCTGCGATAGGTAACCACGACATATTGAGCTCGGACTCACCGACCCAGACGGGGCCTTTCTTTGATTTTTTTACCCTTCCGGACGATGCTCAGGCCGGAGGTGCAGCGAGCGGAACCGAAGCCTATTACTCCTTCGATCACGGGCCTGTCCACTTCATCTGCCTTGATACCGCCGACTCGAGCATGGCCGAGGATGGTGCCATGATGAGTTGGCTTCGACAGGATTTGGCGCCAAATCGGGGGGGCTGGGTCATCGCCTTCTTCCACCATCCTCCGTACTCGAAGGGGCAGCACGACTCCGACGACCCCGCCGACTCGAGCGGACTGATGTTTGACGTGCGACAGATCGTGGTCCCGATCCTCGAAGAATACGGAGTTGATCTGGTTTTGGCGGGGCATAGCCACTCCTACGAACGGTCGATTCTCCTCGATGGACACTATGGGACCTCGGTTACCTTCGATCCTGGGACAATGGGCCTTGACGTGGGAGATGGCCGCGAGGACGGCGACGGTCCCTACCGCAAGGTAGCTGGCGCACACGGAGGTGCGGTTTTCGTCGTCACCGGAAATGGGAGCAATCTCGGAGGTGGCACATTCGATCACCCGGTCATGGTTGTGAGTCTTCGAATCCTCGGTTCTGTTGCGCTTGCAATCGACGGGGATAAGCTCGACGCCTGGATGATCGACGCCGACGGGCAAATTTTGGACTGGTTCACGATCATCAAGACCCAGACCCTGTTTGCCGATGGTTTCGAGGACGGGTCAACGAGTGCCTGGATTTGATGGTTCTCCGGCGCCCCGAATCGCCGAGATCTGCTGCTCGGCAAGTTCGCGATAGCGAATTGCGTTCTTGTCCTGAGAGCCTTCGGTGACCTCGCGAAAACGCTCCAGGGCCTTGATCGCATCGTCCGGGCGGCCGAGGTCCAGGTAGGCGCGGGCGAGGTGGAACATCGACAGCTGGCAGGCGACCTTGAGGTCCGGGCCGACGACATCCCACAAGGATTCGAGCTCGGATACGGCCTCGGGCCTCTTTCCGGTGGCATAGAGCACACGGCCGAGCTCGGAGGTGAAACTGCATGTGCCATACGAGATGACCTCGCGACCGTGCCTGAGCACCTCGATCGCCTCGTCGAGCCGTCCCTGTTGCTGGTAGAGCGTTGCGAGCTGGGCGTGTGATTTCGGGTGCTCCGGACGCCCCTCGATGACCTTCTTGAGGTCGGCCTCGGCGTCGTCCAGACGTCGTTGTGCGAGGGCCACCTTCGATCGCCCGACGTAAGCGCTGATGAGGCCCTTGATCTCCAACGCCCGGTCGAAAGCCTCGTGGGCCTCGTCGAGCTTGCCGTCCGCGGTCAGAGCGTGACCGTACTGCGACCAACTGAATGCGGCGCCCGGGTCGGACTTTACTCCTTGCTCCCACAAGCTCAGATTCGATTTCCACGCTGCCGCATAGCTCGAGGTCTGAAAGCCGAGCACGGCGATGACAAGGGCACACGGAATCAACACCGCGGACGCAGGCAGGCGTACCGGGATTTTTGCGACCATTCTGGCTGCGAGAATCAGGAAGCCGAGCAAAGGAAGATAGAGGTAACGATCGTGCACGATGTGCTCTTCGATGAAAGCGGAGATGTTGAATGCCGGCAACAGGGGCAAGACCCACAGGGCAAGCCCGAATCGAGCGATACGATCTCGGCGTGCCAGCCAGAGAGCGGCGGCGATCGCGACAGCCACGACGAGGGTCGGGCCCCAGAAATTGGTCCATGTCGTTGTCTCAAGAGTCACGGGCCGCAGCGGGTAGGAGGGGCCGAGCCAGAGAGGGGAAAGAGTCTGGCGGAGATAGAAAAAGGCGATCGATGGGGCAGTGAGCACGGTTTCTAGCCATCCCGCATCCCATTGCGGCTCGACCTGTGTTCTGCCGAGTACGACACGGCGGACGACGAGCCAGACAGCAGCAATCGCGATGAAAGGGATCATTGCCCGCCAGGGTGCCTTGCGGTTCGCACGGTCTGTTTCGGAGCGACCGGCATCGACGGCGAACGGGATCAACAGCGGGATGGCGATGGCGATCTCTTTGGCCAGCTGGGCAAGCGAGTATGCCAGCCACGAGAAAACGTTTTTCCACCACGCTGGGCGACGGTCCGTTGACATCACCAGAATCAACGCGGCGAAGGCGCCGATTCCGACGAGGATGTCGGGTGATCCGGAGATCCAGGCAACCGACTCGACGTGAACGGGGTGGACAGCAAAGATCGCTGCGAGCACGGCGGAGACGCCGCGTGAGGGGAATAGCCTGCGCAGAAGAAGGTAGGCCAGGATGCTGACCACGGCGTGCAACAGTATGTTCGTGATGTGCCATCCACGGGCGGACTCGAGCCCGAACGTGCGTTCGTTGGCGACCAGCCAGAGCACGAACGCCGGCCTCCAGTAGTTGCTCCAGGCCTCGGTCTTGTCACCGGTGAAGGCCCAGACATCGGACGTCAGAGCCTTGCCGAGCAGCTCGGGGTTCTGGATGAGCTGGTTCTTGAGAATCTGGTCCGTATCGTCGTAGACAAAGCCTCCGTCGAGGATGGCCCAGTAGCAGGCAAACGTGAGTACCATCAAGGCGAGAATGACTACGACATCGAGCCCGGAGAATGCGGACGTTCGTTCGATCGGTGGAGAGTCAGGGTTGGGGGTTGGTGATGTCACGGCGTTTTGTCCTTTCCAAAAGGCTCACAGCGCTCAGGGTCCGGTTTCCTCCCGGCGATTTGGGAAATGCGCTCGCCCGAAAACCCGGAAGTCGTGAACTTGATGCTCGGTTCATCGTAATACATTACAGGAGGAGGAAAAATGACAACAGACGCTTTCCACGACTGGAGCCCTTCCCAAGAGGCCGCAGCATCGACCGTTCGCGGGGAGCTCAAACGGTTGCACGCCCTCGATCCCTCTTCGACTCGGCTTCTGGAATCGCTCGCGTTTGTCCTGGCCAGGGTCGCCCATGCGGACTGTGAGATCTGCGATTCCGAAACGTTGGAGATGGAGCACATTCTGATGCGGCTGGCGGAGCTTCCCCCTGCCCAGGCAATCCTCGCAGTCGAGATCGCCAAACAACGTGCCAAGCTCGTCGGTTGCGGTGGGACCTATTCGGTGAGTCGCAGCCTGCGCCACCAGACCGATCCCCAGCAGCGGCTCGACCTGCTGCACGCGCTCGTCGATGTCGCATCGGCAGACGGCATGTTGAGCGAGCACGAGGTCGAGGCCATCGGGCGCATCGCCACCGAGCTCGGCTTTGCCAGCTCCATAGCCCGTGACCTGCTCATTGAGCGACGGTGTCTGAGGGCGTAGTCCGGAGCGAAGCGGAGTTCGAAGCCTGGTCACCGCCCACGCCGCCACCTCTTCCAGTGCATCCACAATCCCCAGAGGAAGATCACCGGACCGAGGAGGATGGCGCCCCAGAAGGCGAAGCCGGCGCGATTGGCGAGGTCCTGCATCGGGTTGGCGCCGAATGGGCTGTCGTTGACCTGATAGGTCCAGGTCGATGAGGGGCCGAGCAGGCCCTCTCGCTGCCAATCAACACCTTTCTCAGTGACCGTGATCCGGTCGAAAAGCTCGACGACACGGCTGTCGATTTCCGGTCGTAGACGCCCGAAAGCCTCGCCCGCCTCGCGCCAGAACTCTGCGAGGGGATTCTTTCCGGCAACGCCGACAACGTGAATTCCGTCCCGGATTCTGCCGACCTCTTCCAGATGGTCGCTCCAGGCACGGTCGATGGCGATCAGGGTGAGACGTCGCTCGATCAGGGACAAACCCTCGTCGCCGACGAGGGCCCGAACCGTCTTGGTTCGTTTTGGACGATGTTCGCTGATGAGGTTCAGGGGGATCAGACCGTCGAGGATGTTCTGCCGCCAACTCTGGATGTGCTGGCGCTGAGTCTCGACGAGGTTCGTATAGTCCCACAAGCGGCGTCGTACGGTGATGTTTTCGCCTTCGATGATGCGTTGGGCGCGGTCGATTTCACGCCGAAGCACGGCGCTCTCGATCGGCTCTTCCTGTTCCTTCGGGAGGTAGCGTGGCGCCACCAGGTTGCGCACTCCGTAGCGTGAAATGAGTGGATCCGTCAGGCTGGTGAAAAAACGCGAGGCGCCAGGGTCTCCTTGACGTCCGGCTCGCCCACGGAGCTGCTGGTCGATGCGCAGGCTCTCGTGCCGATTCGTACCGATCACGTACAGACCACCAAGCGCGACCACTTCCTCACGATCGGTTTCGGAAGCGCCGCCGAGGCGGATGTCGGTCCCACGACCGGCCATGTTGGTCGAGATGGTGACCGCCCCTACGGCCCCGGCGTCGGCGATGATCTCGGCTTCGAGTTCGTCGTTCTTCGCGTTGAGCACCTGACAAGAGACTCCTGCATCGGCGAGTTTTGCCGCAAGCTCCTCAGACTCCGCAACACTGGCCGTACCGACCAGGATCGGTCGTCCGGCGTCGTGCACACCGGCGATCTCCCTGACCAGGGCCCGCCGCTTGGCCCGCTTGTGGGTGAAGACCCGGTCAACGTGGTCGACCCGCCGGCACGGCTGGTGGAACCCAACGACGGTGACCTCGAGGCCGTAGTAACTTTCAAGCTCCTCGGTAGCTGGACGGGCCGTTGCCGTCATGCCGCACAAACGGTCGTAGGTTGTCAGAAAGTGCTGCATGGTGATCGAGCCGAGCACCTGCCCTTCATCCCCCGGACGGAGTGCTTCCTTGGCTTCGATCGCTGCCTGTAAGCCGTCCGGCCATTGGCGCCTGTCGGCGACTCGGCCAGTGAAGTCGTCGACCAGCTCGATCGCTCCGCCGCGAACGATGTAGTCGACATCGCGATGGATCAGGTTCTCGGCGTGGAGGGCGTTTCTGAGGTGTGCGAGGAAGGCCTGGTTGTCTGGGGCGTAGAGGTTCTCCAGCCCGACGATCTCTTCGACTCGAGCCGAGCCCTGATCGGTGAGGAATATGTTGTGGCCATGCTCGTCGGTGTCGAAGTCCACGTCCTGCGTCAAGCGCCGGACCAGGTCCGCCATCGCCGCCAGACCGTCGGCCGGTTCGGTGCAGGCGCCGGCGATGACGAGCGGTATGCGGGCCTCGTCAACGAGGATTGAGTCCGCCTCATCCACCAGGGCAAATGCAGTGCGCTGCTGGATACGCTGCTCGCCGTCAAGGCAGAGCCGCTCGCGGAGAAAATCGAACCCCGCCTCCCTTGCAGTGAGATAGGTGACGTCGCAGGCATAGGCGCGACGCTTCGCCTCGACCGTCATGCCTTCCTGGATGCTGCCGACATCGAGGTTGAAGACCTCGTAGATGGGGCTCATCCATGACGCGTCCCGTCGTGCGAGGTAGTCGTTTGCAGTCAATACATGAGCCCCAGATCCAGTGAGGGCATTGAGCACGACCGGCGCGACAGCCGCAAGCGTTTTTCCCTCGCCAGTCTGCATCTCGACGACCCGGCCTCGATGCATGGCGATGCCGGCGATCATCTGTTCGTCATAGGGTCTTTGAGCCAACGTCCGACAGGCCACCTCGCGCACGAGTGCGAAGGTTTCGCAGAGCAGGTCGTCCGACACCAGAGGTCCTTCGGCCTGGGCGTGGAGCCCTTCGGCTCTACGGAACAGAGTCTGGTCCTCGAGTGCACCGAGAGAATCCCCGAGGAGATTGATGCGTTCGAGAAGAGAAGTGAACGGGCGGATATCAGTCGCCGCCGTGGCGCCAGTCAAGTTTCCCCAAAGGCGGTTCAGGGGAGAGGGTTTACTCGGAACGGCCATTCGGTGCCCGTATGTTTGCTCAATCGCGGTCGAGCGCCTGGCGGACGCGCCGCGCCAATGTGGCCCCCGAGTAGGGTTTCTCGAGCACCTCATCGGGAGAGAGGGCGAGCAGGTGGTCCGTCGAGTACGTGGTATATCCCGTTGTGAATACGACTCGGGGTTCGTATCCCCTTTGGCGCAAGCTTTCCACGAGCTCGACACCGCCCATATTCGGCATGACCAGGTCGGTGAGCACCAGGTCGATGTCTGCGCCGGCCTCGTCCCAGATCCGCAGCGCTTCGAGGCCGTCGGAGGCGAACAGGACGGTATATCCTTTGCTGCAAAGCACCGTTTCTACCAGGGTGGACACTGCGGGCTCGTCCTCAACGACGAGAATCGTCTCGTCGCCCCCCTCTGCTGTTCCTCGGTTGTTTGTCCGCTCGTGAGACGGGTTTTCGACGGAAAGGGGCAGGACGATTTCGATCGTGGTTCCCGATCCGACCTGGCTGTGAATTCCGACGGTGCCTTTGGCCTGCTGCACGATTCCGAGGGTCGTCGACAGGCCCAGACCGGTGCCATGCCCGACCTCCTTCGTCGTGAAGAAGGGGTCGAAGGCGTGGCTGAGCGTCTGTCCGTCCATGCCACTGCCGGTGTCGGAGACGGCCAGCCGGGCATAGGATCCGGGAGGCAGCCCCTGCGGCGCCGGCTCCGAGGGTGCGATCTTGCTGAGCATGAGCCTGATGGTGCCACCCTCAGGCATGGCATCGCGGGCGTTGGTAACGAGGTTGACGACGACCTGCTCGATCTGCCCACTGTCGGCGAGGACCGGCAGTGGGTGCTGATCGAGCTGCACCTCGAGGTGAACGTTCTCACCGATGAGCCGGCTGAGCATCTTCTCGACCTCGCTGATGATGGAGTTCAGCTCGATGACCTTCGGCTGAACTTTCTGCTTGCGGCTGAACGCCAGGAGCTGGCGTACGAGCGTGGATGCCCGTTCTCCCGCTTTGCGAATCTCTGCGACCTGCTCGAGTAGATCGGGTCTCATCGACAGTGACAGCTCGAGCAGCTCACTGTGGCCGACGATCGCAACGAGCAGGTTGTTGAAGTCGTGGGCGATGCCACCCGCCAGCAGACCGACCGCCTCCATCTTCTGTGCCAGTCTGTAGCGCTCCTCCAGTTGCTTGCGCTCGGTGATGTCACGCCACACCACATGGAGGAACCGTTTGGACTGCTTCTCGACCGCCGTCAGGAGGACTTCGACCGGGAAGACCTCGCCGTCCGCCCGGCGGTGGTGCCATTCGAAGCGGTGATTCCCCTGCTCGAAGGCGGTTCGGATCATTTCGTCGGCCTTCTCCCGCGAGCTTCTGCCGTCTGGCTGGTACGGAGGGGAGAGCTCAGAAGGATGGGTCTGCAGGACCTGCTGTCGGTCGGAGCAGCGCAGCATCTCCACCGTCGCCTGGTTGCAGTCGACGAACTGTCCGTCTTCGATGATCAGGATGGCGTCGGAGGTGTGCTCGAAGAGATCCCGGTAAGGATCCGTCGGTGCTCTCAAGGGATCCGGTTGCAACGGCCTTTCGTTTGATTCAGACACCGGCGCTCCAGAGGTGACGCATGAGAGCCAGTATACAAGGGGCACGAGGCACGGCCGGGTCCCTCCCCAAAAAGGCGAACGCCTGGGTCGAAACCCAGGCGCCGCCGGTGAAAGGGGGGGGGAGATCCAGACACAATGCCCGGATCAGGAGGAGACAGTTTTAGGAGGCAGTCTCTTTCTCGGAGGCTGGCTCGGTGTTGGACGCCAGCAGGGCTGTTGCGGTCTTCGCGGCCTCGTCAGCTGCTGCGCCGGCGGTTTTGGAGCAACCGCTCTCTGCGTAGGTCGTATCGTAGGCGGCCTGCTTGGCAGCGGTGGCCGCGGCGCTCGTCGCCGACTTCGAACATCCACTCGCTTCTTGTACGGCGGCGTAGGCGGCCTTGGTGGCCGACTTGGAGCAGCCGGTCTCGGCGTAGGTGTTCTTGTATGCCGCGGTGGCCATAGCGTCGTTGGCGGCCTTCTGCGCGGTCTTGGCGCATCCGGAGTCGGCCAAGCTTGCGTCATATGCTGCCTTGGCCGCAGCCTTGGGGCAACAGCCTTCCTTGGCGTCGGCGGTCTTGGCGCCGGCCGCGTCCTTATCGCATGCGACGACGGTACCGGTGAGTCCTAGGGCGAGGATCGCTACTGCACAGATGAGAAGGGTCTTTTTCATTTCGAGTCTCCTTTTTCTTTCTCTAATAATATTGAAACACATTCCCTTTTATTTTGCAACACGTTTTCAACTACGATTGGCTGACCCTGTGGTTTCGCCTTCATGGGGAAGTATTCCGGAGATGGAGAAAAGTTACACTGCGGGTAGAAATTTTTCTGTTCGCGTTCACCATGCTACGCGGAAGCCTGCCGCAAACCTGCGGCCGGGTGCGGGATAGCCGTAGACTTCTGCATAGTCTCGATCGAGGAGGTTGGTCGCTCGCACCGTCACCTCGATCATCCTCCACGCCTGGCAAGCCAGGGCAAGATTCGCAGTGACAAAGCTCTCCGCAGTGACCGTGGCAAACGAAGTCGGGTCGACATCTTGGCGGGCGCCGACGTATTGCACGGTGAAATCGCCGCGCAGCCGATCGAAAGCCCTTCCGTGGAGGGTGTAGGCGCCGCTCCATTCCGGACGCCTCAGGAGCTGGTCGCCGGACCCATCGGATGTGTCGAGCCATGTGAGGTCGATCGACGACTGGAGATTCTCAGTGTGTGGCACGGCAAGGCCCGCTTCGACGCCGTTGATCGTCGCTTTACCGACGTTCTGCATTGTATAGCTCGCGAAGTCGAAGAAGATCAGGTTGTCGATCTCGGTCCTGAAGGCGTTGAGCTGCCAGCTCGGTCCCCGGGGGCCCTTGGCCTGGAAACTGAGCCCGATCTCCGCCGAGCCCGAGGTCTCCGGCCGCAAGTCCTGGTTTCCGGATCCGGGAAAGTAGAGCTCGCCCAGCGAAGGCTCGCGGAATGCCTCCCCATACCCGACCGTCAGGGCGATTACGTCGCTGAGGCCCCAGCCAATGTGTGCTCGCGGTGACAGCTGAGAACCCCACTCGTCGGTGTGATCCCATCGGGCCCCGATGATCAGGTCGGTTCGATCGCCCAGGCCCCAGACATCCTGGACGAAGAGGCTCTCGGTCCTGCCAGTCGCGTCGTCGAGGTTGGTCCCGAAACTGCTCGAGGCGGTGACCGAGTCCTCGCGCCACTCGGCGCCCCACGTGATGGTGTGATGTGCGATGCCGTGGTGGGACGCCAGGCGAACCTGTGAGGTGTCGGCCACTGTGTGCGACGTCGTCAGGCCAAAAGGGTCGTCGGGGTCGGAAAAATTGAAATCGCGCTCGACGAGAGACCCGGTGGCCTCGATTTTCCACTTTTCCGACAGCTGCCACTGGAAAGGAATCGCCAGCGTGCGCTGTTTGTTCGTCTCCCGTCGCGATGGCGTCGCCTGGCCCGGCGAGGAGTAGGGGATGCCGAGATCTGAGTCGACGTCGTGATAGACGAGCCCTACTCTGCCGCCCTCGGTCCAACTCCAGCCGGCATCGACAACAGCCTGGCGGATGTCGAAGTCGGAGTTGTTGAGATCTGTGTCGCCGCTGCGAGTCGAAGCCGACGCGTAGAGATCGAACCTCTCGTGACCGTATGTCATGGAGGCGTCGAGCCGTTGCCCCGATCCGGCGCCAACCTCCCCGAAAGCGGTTCCGTGAAAACCGTTTCGTCCCCGTCCGGTGATGAGGTTGACCACCCCTCCCACCGCGTCGGCGCCCCACAGTGCCGAATAGGGTCCGCGAGCGACTTCGATGCGGTCGAGACCGCTGGTGACGAGGTGGCTGAAATCGTAACCACCGAAATAGGGTGAGTTCAGGCGCACACCGTCGATCATCACCAGGGTGCTGTTCGAGTTGTTGCCGCGGGTGAAGACCGAGGTCAGGGCGCCGGGACCTCCACTTTGCATGACCACGACTCCTGGGACCCTGCGCAGCATGTCGCCGACCGTATCGGCCTGGGCGTCATCGATCTCCGACCGGGATATGACGGTGACGGGCAGTGGGACATCGGCGGTCGATACCGGTTCTCCGATCGCTGTCACGGTGATTTCTTCGGAGAAGGTGGCTTCCTCCTCGGCGGTTGCTCCCGCAGGCTCGTCGGTCGCTCCTGCAGAAATCGCCAGGAGTGTTGCCAGAAAAAATGCAAAGGGGATGACTCGGCGGACGGACATCGTGAAACCTCCCGTTTCGGCTCGGGGAATGGCAGGTCTCCTGGCTTCCGGATGTGATCTTTTTGGCCCAAGGCCTGAAAGATCCGCCGAACCGCCTCGCCTTCCCAGCTGGGTGTCACCCAACCAGTGGCTGGCTCGACTCCGATTGTCGGAGCTCTGCCTCGAGTGGTTCGTCCCCGGTCACAGTGGCGGGGGCCGCGCCGGTTTCACACCGGCTTCCCTCACCCGACCGAAACGACCGACGGCGCCCGATTGCGCCTTGAGCCGCCCCGGCGGGCTCAACCATTCCCATTTGTCCCGGTCACAGTAGGTGCCTTGGGGCCCCGGGTCAAGAGGGCTGTGTTAGTGTTTGGCGGTCTTGGCGATTTATTTGGAGCGGCTCTTCGTGAAAATGAAAATCATCCCCATCGTCCTCACAGTTTTGTTTGTCATGGTGTTGCCGGCGGCAGCCCTGGATCTACTGCTCGTCGACGCTGACGGCGAGGGTCTCGCGGGCGCCCACGTGTCGGTGGTCGGTCAACCCGGGATCTGGGTTGCTGACCGAGAGGGTTTCCTGAATCTCGACCCGACACCGGAGCTGCCATTCGTTGTGATCGTCGCCCGTGCCGATGGCGTCGCACTGAGGCCGATCCCGGTGGTCGAGATCCCGAGCGAGGGCCGGATGACGCTCACGGTCGAGGGTATCGGCGGGACGGTGACTGTGATCGGCTCGGCGGTGCCGGATATCGAGCTGTCACCCGCCTCGGCGACGACCTTGATCGGCAAGAGTGATATCGAAGAGCGCGGTGCGACCAGTCTCTCCGATGTCCTGGAGACCGTTCCCGGAGTTGGTAGGACGGGGGAGGGCCACTCGGTTGTGCCGAGTCTGCGGGGTCTGCCCAAACACCGGACGCTGATCATTCTCGACGATGGCAGGGTGAGTACCGAACGCCGCGCAGGGCCATCCGGCACCTACCTCGATCCGGACACGCTCGATGAGGTCGAGGCGATCCGCGGACCGGGCTCGGTGGCGCATGGCTCGGATGCCTTCGGCGGGATCATTCGCGCACGATCACGCGCGCCACGGTTCAATATCGAGGGTGTCGAGGTCGATTATGCCGTACAGGGGGCGCAAGGCACTCCGGGGTGGGGCGCAGCCGCCGATGTCACGATGCCGGCCGTCGGCGGGGGCTTCCTCCTCGGCGCCCAGGTGCGTGACTACGCGGACTACTCGAGCCCTGAGAGTGTGGTCCTGGATACTCGATGGGAGACATGGGGCGTGCGCGCCGGGTGGCAAGGCGTGGTTGGCAAAGGGGTGCTCCAGGTCGGGTGGAGGTCGGACCGCTCCGTTGACGTTGGCAAACCGAGCCCGGAATCGCACGTCAAACGGGTGTTCTACCCCATCGAGGACTCGGATCGGTTGAACATCCGTTTTGAGCAGCCGTTGCAGGGCAAATGGCAGAGGCTGTCGCTCAGCTTTGCGTGGGACGACTATCGGTTGGTGCTCGACAAGGACAATCTCGACGGAGCGGGTAACCCGGTCTCGAGGGCTCGGTCCGACACTGCAGCCAACGACTTCGACCTGCGGTTCGAGGCCGAGAGGTCCTTTGGCTCTGCTCGACTGGTGGTCGGGGCGAATGTCAACGGTCGGTATGGCCTCGAGTCGACTCTGAGCGAGTACGCAGGCGGCAACGGTGGGCTCGAGGAGACATTGCGCGAGACGGCTATCGAGGAAGCACGCGGAGGCAATGCCGGGATCTTTGCCGCCCTGAGTGGCGAGGTCGGTCGTTTTCGTCTGTCGGCCGGGCTTCGTGGGGATTCGGTGCAGAGTTCCAACTCGGGCGGGTATTTCGGAGACGTTTCGACCTCCGATTCTGATCTCGCCGGGTACGTGGCTGCAGCGTTGGATCTTGGTGCGGAAACCGATATCACGCTGCAGCTCGCACGTGGTTTCCGCTCTCCCCAACTGTCCGACCGTTACTATCGAGGCATTACGGGCCGCGGATTCATCACCGGAAACCCGTCTTTGGATCCGGAGACGTCCCTCCAACTCGACGTGGCCTTCCATGCGCGCCGCGCCAGGTGGCAGCTCGGGGGCTATGCTTACCTCTATCGGATCCAGGATCTCATCGAACGCTACAAGGACGACGGAAACTACTTTTTCCGCAATCGGGGTGAGGCGGAGATCCGTGGTATGGAGCTCGAGGCTGCACTCAACCTCGGGGGAACCACCTCTCTTCAACTCGGCGCCTGGTGGCTGCGCGGCGAGGTCCTGGACGACGGAATGCCGATGGATGATATTCCTGCGCCGGGTCTTTCGGTCGTACTCCGGGACGACCGTTCCCACGGCATGCGGTGGATGCTGCGGGGCGCAGCGTATGCTCGCGATGACGACCCCGGTCCATCGGAACTCGTGACGCCCGGGTATGCGGTGCTGGATGCCGCCGCGGGCTGGGCCTTTTCGGATGCGGTCCAGCTGCAACTGCTCGGCCGGAACCTGCTCGATCGGACCTACCCTGGATCTGCGGATGAGCAGGCCGTTTTGGCGCCGGGCAGATCATTCATGGTGACCCTGCGCGGGACGCTGTGACCCTGGTCATCGAGTTGGGCGAACGGCCTCATACGACACGTCGGTGAGATACACTCCGCCGATGAGGTTGGTCTTGTCGAAGCGGTGGTTGGTATTTCTTCTCATGGTCGGTGGAATGGTTGGCGCCGAAGGACTGCCGCCTGGTGATCATGATCGCTCTCGAGGCGAAGAGGAGAGGATCCGCCAACGGGAGCAATGGTTCTTCGAAAGCCGCGGCCTCGGCGGTGTTGAGCGACCGGATCTCATCCGCGCCAGCGCGGTGGAGCAGTTGAGGTCGGCCTCTGAAGGTGGGCGGGACATCCTGACTCGGTGGCGCAACCTCGGTCCGGAGAGCATGACGATGTTTGACTGGGCCATGGGCAATGTGGCCGGGAGGGTGGCGGCGCTGGCCGTGGATCCGACCGACGAAAATACGATGTATCTCGGGGCCGCCTCAGGTGGGTTGTGGAAGACCGTCAACGGCGGCGCCTCGTGGGCGCCCATTTTCGACGACGTCGGAACGCAGACGATCGGCGCGATCTTCGTCGATCCCGCCGATTCGGATGTGGTCTGGGTTGGAACCGGAGAGCAGGGCCAGTCGTGCGGATCGTACTTCGGTCTCGGCCTGTTTCGTTCGCAAGATGGCGGCGCCACGTTCGAGGCCGTCAACGGAACCCCGAGCCACCCCCTGCGGTTGTCCTACATTTCGAGCATCGTCGTGCACCCTCAGGATGCGCAGATCGTACTCGCCGGTGGCCATGGTTGGTGCTCGAACGGCACCTACTACGGTGGCGGACTCTACCGGTCAACCGACGGCGGCGCTACATGGTACCTGGAACTCTCAGGGCCGATGACCGACATCCTGGTCGATCCCAATGAGCCGGGCACCATGTATGCGGCCATGGGCCGATGGGCGTGGTCCAACGACGGAATCTACAAGTCGACGGACGGTGGTTCCGCCTGGACGAGATTGACAAACGGGATTCCCTACGGCGAGTCGGTAGGGCGAATCCGA
The DNA here is from genome assembly GCA_964497785.1 of uncultured Thermoanaerobaculia bacterium. Lineage (GTDB taxonomy): Bacteria > Acidobacteriota > Thermoanaerobaculia > Thermoanaerobaculales > Sulfomarinibacteraceae > CAZCEX01. Next base: position 17,547 of record CAZCEX010000001.1, read on the forward strand.
ATTGCAGCAGCATCCCAGAACCCCCAGATTCTGTATGCGCTCGTCAACAACGCGTCGAATTCCGCCAGCGGGCTCTACCGATCCGAGGACGGGGGCGCCCAATGGTCCCTTCAAAACGACGACGCCTGTGAAGGTCAATGTTGGTACGATCTCTGCCTGGCAGTCGATCCATTCAACAGCAATACCGTGCTGGTGGGATCGATTCGTTTCGCCCGGTCCACTGATGCCGGTATCACCCTCGAGTACTTGACCGATGGCTGGGGAGGCGACCAGACGGTTCACCAGGACACCCATGTCCTGCTCTTTTCGACACGCGCTTATGGTCGATTCTGGGTCGGCTCGGATGGGGGACTGTGGAGAACCGACAACAGTGGGGTCGGATTCACGAACCTCAATGCAAACCTCGATGTGACGCAGTTCTACGATATTGCGGTGCATCCCAGCGATGGCGAGATTATTTTTGGGGGCAGTCAAGACAACAGCTCGAGTCGGCGTAATGCTTATCAGGTCTGGGATACGACCGTGGTGTCGGGTGACGGCTTCATGAACCTCGTGAGCCCCGAGGACCCGAATACGGTATTTCAAACGAGCTATCCGTGGGGCGACAAACCCTCGATCTGTAAATCGGTGACAGGCGGAGGTCCGGGCAGCTGTTGGTGGATGAGCACCGACGGGATCGGTTCGGGCGAACCCTTTCCGTGGGTCACGCCGCTCGCCGTGTCGCACGCTGGGCCCGGTATACCGGCTCAACTATTCGTGGCCTCGCACTCGGTCTACCGCGGCAGGGCCGATCAGTCGTCGTCGGCCTTCGAGTGGACGAAGATCTCGGGTGCTCTCACCGAAGACGAGTCGCCGGTCTCGGTGCTGGCGTCCCACTTCGACGGGCAGTCGGTCATCCTCTATGTCGGTACGGCCAACGGGCAGATCTGGCGCAATGACGACGCCATGGCGGGGACCGCATGGCAGGACGTGACCGGCGCATACCCGGGCGGACGGATCAGCGACATCGCGGTCGATCCGACGCAGCCGGATCGGCTATTTGTCACCCGCAGTGAGTTTGGCGGCTCGAAGGTCTTCCGCTCCTTGACGGGTGGCGTGAGTTGGGCCGCCGCTGGTCAGGGGCTGCCGAATGTCCCCGCGAACACCGTAGCCATCGATCCGGTGAACCCATTCAGGGTCTTTGTCGGCAACGATGTGGGTGTTTTTGAAAGCCTCAACGGGGGCGTTTCATTCACTCCGTCGACCAGAGGTTTACCGCTCGGCGTGGTCGTCACCGACCTCGAGATCGATGACGACCCGCACTTGCTGACAGCCGGCACCTACGGCCGCGGCGCCTGGCAGAGAGACCTCGACCAGAATGTCAGCGGGATCTTCACTGATAATTTCGAGAGCGGTACCACCGACGCGTGGCGGTAAGCAACGCCGGGGCGCGAGAAATAGGGCATTCAACGCAGAGGCGCAAAGGCGCAAAGGCGCAGAGAAGGAGAACCGGTAGAACCTTCGTATTCGGTAGGTCGTGACGCGTTGGCTGTGAGGCCAGCCTCCTGAGTTTCTCAGCGGGAGACCAGCAGGCCCGTATGGCGAAAAATCGTTCAGAAATTCCCTTTTTTCATAACTTTACGTCTTTGCGCCTTTGCGTTGATCTCTTCCTACTCGATCGTTTCGGACCACGCGGAGGTGTTGCCGGTCTCGAACCCGTCGGAGAAAAGCTCGAGCGGGCTGATGAGGAGGGCGGCGTTGACGGCGGCGAGGGCATCGATCCGGCCCCAACCGTAGACGTTGTTCGGGACGTCGGTCGGTCCGTCCCCGCCGCAGCCTTCGTTGGTCGTGAGTGGGACCGCGGTATCGCGGATGATCTGCTCGATGGTGTCGACGTCGCCTGCGAGGTTGGGGTTGGCCGAGATCATCAGGGCGACGAGGCCGGCAACGTGCGGGCCTGCCATGCTGGTTCCATTCCAACCGCCGTCGTAGGAACCGTCTCGAGTGCTCGATCGGATGTCTACCCCAGGAGCGGAGATGTCCGGTTTCAAGCGGTTGCTGTTGTCGACGGTGACCGGGCCACGGCTCGAGAATCCGGCGATGTCGTCGATCCAGTCGGTGGCGCCGACCGAAAAGCTCGCGTCGTAGGTAGCAGACGGTGTGGCGACGCTGCTGCAGCCGGAGCCCTCGTTGCCGGCCGAGTGGACCGTGACGATTCCCGCTGCGCGGACATTGTCGACGACGGTGAGCAGAACGTTGGGATCGGTGCAACCTTCGCTTTCGGGACAGCCCCAGGAGTTGTTGATGACGTGCGGCGCGAGGTCGGGGTTTGGGTTCAGGCCCGCGAGATCGGTCGGGGCCATGAAGAACTGGTAACACTCGGTATAGGTCGCCGGTGTGCCGTCGCCCTGGTCCATGTTGCGACAGGCGATCCATTCGGCGCCAGGCGCCATGCCGACCTGGTTGCTGCCGCCGTCGTCGCCGATGATGGTGCCCATGGTGTGGGTGCCGTGGCCGTGGTCATCGCACGGTTCTGGGGAGTCACCAATGCAGCTCCCGGAGCTCGAGTGCACAGCATCGTGCCAGTTGTAATCGTGGTTCCCTGCGCCGCCACGGTACTGATTGACGAGGGCGGTGTGGCTCCAGAGATAGCCGGTGTCCTGACCCGCGACGACGGCGCCGCTGCCGTTGATTCCGAGGGCCCATACGAGGTCTGCTCCGACGTGGGAGATGTTCCACTCGACGCCGCGCATCGCCGGGGCGCTGGTGTGGGCTGGGTCGAGCGTGCTGACGTGCACGCGCGGGTTCGCGCTGATGCGCTTCACGTCGACTCGTTCCGCCATCGCCCGTACGGTGTTGATGCCACCACGGACCCAGATCATGTTGGCCACCCAGTAGGCGCGGTGCTCGACTCTGGAGGCTGTGAGCGCTGCGAGTACCGGTCCCTGAGTAGCGGAGGCCGTCGCCGTCAGGCGTTTGTAGACGGCGCGTCCCTTTGCGGCCTTGCTTCGAAGGAGCTTGATAGCGCTCAGGTCAGCCTGCTCCTCGAGGACGACGAGGAACTCGGTCTCACCCGCCCGGCTGGTATTCAACACCCAGGGATCGACCTTCGAAACCCACGCTTGATCGCCAGCGCCAAAACACAAAGATGCAGCTGCGATCAGCAAACAACAGAAAAAGAATCGCGTCTTCATGGCCGTACTTTAACACCGTCAATGTCGAATCTTCCGTCGCGGCGGGCAGCCGCGATCACGGCAGAAACGTCGGAGTTGGGTTAAGCTCAACCAATGACGGCCTCGACCGATACGGTTCACCCGGGCGCCCGTTTTCTGCTGATGGCGGCCTGTACGATCATCGTCATCGGTGGGTTGAAGATCGCCGGCAAGCTACTGATCCCGTTTTTTCTCGCCGCTTTTCTCGCGATGCTGTGCCTTCCGGCCGTTGGCTGGCTGACCCGGCATCGGCTGCCGAACATCGTAGCGGTGCTATTGGTGGTCTTGGTCTTGGGGGGCTTGCTGTCGGCGGTGGGCGCCATCGCGACGACCTCGATCAATCAGTTCACGGCGGCGGCGCCCCGATACGAGGAACGGGTCGATCAGCTCTGGGCATCGATCAGCGAATGGCTCGACAGGGCGCCGTTCGAGATCCTGCCATTTGACCTCAACGAAGACGAGTCCTTCGAACCCCTTGCCATGATCAAGCCGGGACAGCTCTTGAGCTTCCTCGGCACCAGCCTGAAGGGTGTGCTGGCGGCGCTCTCGAATACCTTCCTCGTGATCCTGACTCTGGTATTCATGTTGTTGGAGGCGACGACCTTTCCGACCAAAATCAGACTTGCGTTCGGTGGGGACTCGTCCGAGGTCGACAAGTTCTCCGAGGTAACGCAGCAGGTGCAACGTTACCTGGCGATCAAGACGGTCACGAGCCTGACGACTGGAGTGGCTGTCGGCGTCTGGGTCGGCATCCTCGGTCTCGATTTCGCAGTAGTTTGGGCGCTGGTCGCTTTCTTGCTTAACTACATTCCAAGCATCGGATCGATCGTGGCCGCCGTGCCGGCCGTACTCCTGGCCCTGGTGCAGTTGGGCTTCGGCCCCGGCCTGGCGGTAGCCATCGGCTACATGGTGATCAACGTGACGATCGGCAACATCGTCGAGCCGTCTCTTTTAGGGAGGACGCTCGGGCTGTCGACGCTGGTCGTCTTTTTCTCCCTCGTCTTTTGGGGTTGGATGTGGGGTACCGTTGGCATGCTGCTGTCGGTGCCCCTGACCATGATCATCAAGATCCTGCTCGAGAACTCGGACGATCTGCAGTGGGTATCGGTGCTGCTCGACAGTGGCCGCGGTCTCGATGTTCGACTGGCCAGACTCAAAGGTCAGAAAGCTGCGCAAGCGGCCTCTTCTGTCAACAATACGAAGGATATTTGATCACCGGCACTCACGGGGGAGGAATACCGCATTTTTGACTGGTATATATACACTCGCAGAGGGAGGGGTGTGAATTTTCAAAATCGTTTCTCGCCAACCATCGCGGTGACGCTCGTGCTCTGCGCGGGGATGTCCGTGCACGCGGAGGATCGAGGGGATGGATCTCCCGAGAGCCCATTCGTGATCACCCGGGCAACCGGCGAGATCGTCATCGACGGAGCTGTGGACGAGCCCGCGTGGGAGGAAGCGACCCGGCTCGAGATCGGGTATGAGGTGAGCCCTGGAGAGAACATCCCGCCTCCGGTCTCCACCGAGGTCCGTCTGACGTACGACGACAAGGCCGTTCTGGTGGCTTTCCGGTGTAGCGACCCCAATCCAGGTGAAATCAGGGCTCGATTCTCGGATCGGGATCACCTATTGGACGACGACTGGGTCAGCCTCGTTATCGACACTTTTAACGATGAACGGCGGGCCTATGAGTTCGTCGCCAACCCGCTCGGCGTGCAGATGGATGCGATCAACGACGACGTCAGCAAGAGGTATGACGTTTCGTGGAACGCCATCTGGTTCTCGAAGGGCAGGATCACTGCGGGCGGGTACGAGGTCGAAATTGCAATCCCATTCAACCAGCTGCGATTTCAGAAGACTTCCGGGCCGCAGGTGTGGGGGATCGATTTTGTCAGGTCCTATCCACGAGTTTTTCGCCACCACCTGGGATTCTTCGCGCGTCAGCGGGGTGAAAACTCCTATCTCAGCCAGACGCTCAAGATCGTCGGGTTCGAAGGCGCCGAGCAGGGTAAGAACCTGGAGATCGTTCCGACACTGACGGGCGCCAGGGTCGAAGAACGCGCCGATGTCCCGAACGGCCCGCTCGAGGTCGTCGACGAAACTGTACAGGCGGGCATCACCGGCGCCTGGGGGGTCACGCCCAACATCACGCTCGCCGGCGCCGTGAACCCCGACTTCTCTCAGGTCGAGGCCGATGCGGTTCAGCTGGGTATCAATCAGACCTTTGCCTTGTTCTACCGGGAGACCCGGCCCTTTTTTCAGGTTGGCGCCGACTACTTCGAGACCCCCCTGCGAATGCTCCATACGCGGATGATCGTCGACCCGGCAATCGCGCTGAAGGCGACGGGAAAGGTCGGTCGTCACACATTCGGGGTCTTTTCGGCGCTGGACGACACCACCAATCTCATCGTCCCAGGGGCGGAGGACTCCCAAAGCGGGTCCTTCGACCAGAGGAGCCTGGCCTCGGTCGGCCGCTACCGCTTCGACTTCGCACGCAACTCCACCACCGGGGTGATGATCACCGATCGTAAAGGAGAGGACGGATACTTCAGCAGGGCCCTCAGCCTTGACGTGCTGTACCGGATGAGTTCATCGGACAAGTTGACGGCGAATATCATCTGGACCCGGACGCGATACAACGCCGACATGGTCGAAGAGTTGGAGATCGAAGATGTCGAGCCTCGAGGGCGGGGCATCCTCGTGGATTACAACCACAGCGTTCGAAATTGGGAAGGCTGGGCATGGTTCCGCGACATCGACGAGGACTTTCGCCTCGACCTGGGGTTCCGGCCCAACGTGGACTTTCGCAAGGGTGGCGTCGGCGGCAATCGCATCTGGTGGGGTGACGAAGAGGATTGGTATACGAAGATCGAGGCCGGTGTCGCCTTCGACTACGGTCAGCGTCAGGATGGTAGCTTCTTCGAACGGGAGACCGAGGCATGGATCGACTATCAGGGGGCCTACCAGAGCGCCGTGCATCTTGGCGGCACGGTGGGGACCACGGTATTCGGCGGTGAACACTTCCCGATCGACGGCTTTTTTCTGTTGGGCAGGATCAGGCCCAACAGGGTTTTCGAGCTCGACCTGCAACTGCGTTCTGGCAGGTGGATCGACTTCGAGCACACCCGCTCTGCGGACAGGCTGCGAATCGCACCTGAGGTGACCATCCGCCCCGGACGCCACCTCCTGCTCGGGTTCGAGTACACCTACCTGGCCTTGGATGTCGAGGCGGGGAGATTGTTTACCGCAGGGGTGGCCGAGATGCGCGGCATATGGCAGTTCAACGTTCGCACCTTTGTCCGGGTGATTCTCCAATACACCGAGATCACGAAAGACCCAACGCTTTACGCCGAAGAGGTCGATCGGGAGAATCGCGATCTGTTCACCCAGCTTCTCTTTTCGTACAAGGTCAACCCCCGCACGGTCGTCTATGTCGGCTACAGTGATGGATCGGTGGCGACCGAGAACTACGGTCTGACGGTGCAGGACCGAACGGTGTTTGCAAAGCTCGGGTACTCGTTCTTTTTCTGAGGCTGGTATCTACACCGGCTCCGAAGTTCCAGCCGCGATGCGGTTGCGACCTTGCAACTTCGCCTGATAAAGGCCGCGATCGGCCACATTCAGCAGCTCGTGGGGATCGTCGTTGATTCCCGGTGTCAGACTGCCGACGCCACAGCTGACGGTGACTCGACCGGGATCGGACGACGAGTCGTGCCGCAACCGAAGCTCGGAAACCGTCGTTCGTAGGAGATCCGCGACCGTCAACGCGCCGGCGGTGTCCGTTGTCGGCAAAATAACCGCGAACTCGTCGCCGCCGTATCGGGACACCGAGTCGCCCGACCGCGGCAGGGCGTCGGCTATGGCTGCTGCAACGACCTTGAGGCACTGATCGCCCTCGGCGTGGCCCAGACTGTCGTTGAGGTTTTTGAAGTGGTCGACATCGATGAGGATGAGTGAAAGTACCTGGTGGGAGCGGAGGGCACGCTTCCACTCGTTCTGGAGCAGCTCGTCGAACCTGCGGCGATTGCCCACGCCGGTCAAGCTGTCTGCGTAAGAAAGCTCGACAAGGAGTTCATTCGCTTCTTCGAGGCGACGAGTGCGCGCATCCACGAGGGCGGCCAGGCACCGTTCGCGCTCGCGAATCGCGCGCAGTCGCCACTGCAGGATGAGGTACGCCACCAGGGCGGCGAGCCCGAGGAAGAAGCCGTAGGCCCATAACGATTCCCAGGGTGCAGGTTTGACGGAGAAGGGGAAGTCCTGCGGCCCGGAGACGTTACCGGCAGAATCTCGCCCCCAGACCCGGAAGGTGTAGTGACCTCGGGCGAGGGTCCGATATTCGCTCTTGGCGTCTTCGGTCCACCGAGATGGTTCTTCGTCGAGACCGATGAGCTGGGTCTGGTAGCGGGTCTGATTCTGGTGAAAAAACGACAGCAATGCAAAATCGAAGGTGATGTGTTTTCGATCGAAAGGAAGGTGGACCTCTGGTGTGAGGAACTCGTAGGGCTCCGACCCGGATCTTGCCTCGAGTACCAGCGGGTCCGGGGATCGGTCCTCTCGCTCGTATGTCGGGTCCAACACAGCTGCTCCGCCGACGGTGCCGACCCAGATTCTCCCCGCGTGGTCGACGGTCGCGGCGCCTCTGTTCCCCTCGTTGAGAGGCAGACCGTCCTGACCAGAATAGGTGTTGATAAGGTAATCGTGAGGGGATGTCGAATTCGGTCCGGTAGGGGTGAGGCGGGCAACGCCGGCGTTTGTCAGCATGTAAATCCGACCGGAACTGTCCTCGACGATGGCGGAGATGACGTTGTTCGGCAAGGCCGGATGTGTCGAGTCCGTCAAGGTAAAAAGGGTTCTCGGTTGTTGGTCGAGGTCAAGAACAGAGACGCCCCCTCCATCAGTGCCGATCCAGAGGAGCCGTCGCCCATCCGCCGTGCGATGGAGGTGGAGGCACTGGATGGAGCTGTTGAGGAGGGGTGGATCGAGAGCTATTGTCTGCCATTGGCCCTGGCGGAGGACCGCAAGACCGGCAACGGTGCCGGCCCAGAGAGCTTTTGTTCCATCGGGCTCGGAGGTCTCGAGGAGGCTGAGAACAGATTCGTTGGGGAGACCGTCCCGGCGTGTTACCTGCGTCCAATGTCCATCCTCGTAACGCGCCAATCCAGATCTGGTGCCGGCCCAAAGGACCAGCTCTCCGTCTGCACCCCGAGTATGCAGAAGGGTCTGGATCATGTTCGACGGGAGATTGCCGGACTCCTCCGAAAAAACGCTCCACCGGTTGTGCTCGAATCGCCCGAGACCCCCGGTCCTGGTTCCAACCCAGAGTATTGGAGAGCCGTCTCGCCCACTACTACCGAGAAGGCACTGGATCACTGTGCTCGGGAGCTCGGTCTTGAAGTGGGTCCAGGTTCCTTCCCGAAATCGAAAGACACCCTCGCCATCGGTTCCCAACCACATCGAAGATGAGCCCTGACTCTCGTGGAGCTCTTCGATGGCGTTGACCGGTGTCGCCGCTGGTCCCTCGGTCGGGGAAAAACGCCTCCATGTGCCGTCGGTCAGTTGGGCGAGGCCCCCGTTTCGGGTGCCGACCCAGAGCATTCCCGGTCCGGATTCCGGGTGCATTTCGACCACGCTGTACACACCGTTCGAAGGCAGTCCCGACGCGGTGTCGACGATGTCGATTCCGGCGGAGGAGAGGCGGGCCAGCCCACCGCCGTCGGTGCCGGCCCATAAAACGGTGCCTCCGTCTCCGGATCGCCTGACGGCCAGGCTCGTCAAGAAATTGCTGGGAAGACCGTCGACGGTCGTGAGCTGTGTCCAGGCCCCGTCTCGCAAAACATGCAGCCCGCCACCGTAGGTGCCGACCCACATTGTCGGGGGCGCCCCTGGAGGCCGGTCGAAGGCGAAGCTGTTGACCGAATCTGTTGGGAATCCTGGCTCAGTGGTGAATCGTTCTGCCCCAGGCAAAAGGATAGCCAGGCCTCCCTCAGTCCCAGCCCAAATGATTGAACCGGAGGAGGTTTCTTCCACAGCCAACCCCCATAAGCGATTACTGGGAAGCCCGTGCTCGGTCGTGTAGAGGGTCCACTCATTTTCCCGGAATCGGGCGAGCCCGGCGCCGTAGGTGCCTGCCCAGATCTCCGCGCCGCCGGTTGGGGAATTGTTTTCGGCGAGGGCATGGATTCGGTCACAGTCAGGCTGGTCACAGAGGGGAACCACTTCCGACCATTGCTCGCCCACCCGTCTGAACAGGCCCCCTGCCCGGGTTCCGAACCAGATGCTGCCGTCAGACGCGGGCAGAATCGCGCGTACGAAGTTCGATTCGTACCGACTGGGCATCGGGACGACGTGCCAGGTTCGGCCGTTGTAGAAGGCGGCGCCGTCCTGAGTGCCGATCCACAAAAAACCCCGGTTGTCGACGGCGATGGTCTGAACGGTGTTGTGGGGGAGACCGTCGGAATCGGTGTAGTGGCGGAAAGAAAGTGCTGCCTGATGATAAGGATCTGGGCCCGCGCTGCTTGTGGCCCAGACTCCCCCGACAATCCCGAGCACGATGACGGAGACGAGCAGCACGGATGCCATCGACTCAGACGAAAAGATCCGTCCCCGAACTTCCGAGGCGAAGGTCGACGAAGCACGCCACGAAGTCCCAATATTTAACCCGAAAAGATCAATCATCTTTTCAGAATACACTTTTTCCGCGTTTTCGTTGGGGACCTTGACATTCCTTGGAATTGCGTCGATGATCGTTTTGTTAAATTGAACGTATGAGCAAACGATCGATTATTTTCCGCGCCCTCCTCGTCGCCATTGCCGTATCGGCTATGGTGATCGGCCCGGTTATGGCTGGGTCTTCCCGGTCCTGTATGGAGGTGGCACCCTGTTGTTCGGTTCAGCCCGAGATCGAGCAAGGGTGTTGCGGGCAGGATCATCCGGCTGACGATCCAGGGTCGAGAAGACACGATCTGTGTGACTGCGACCACGGCTCCGGACCGGTCGCGGTGTCCGCGGCTATTTCGAGTACCCCGACTGAAACCCTGATGATCGGGGCGGTTTCCCAGGACATCGAAGTTGCTGCGCTGGTGCGGGTTGAATCTCCGGACATGGATGAGTATCGCGGTCCACCGGGTCCATCGCTCTTCCTGCTCGACTGTACCTTCCTGATCTGATCCTCCAACAAGACGGTCTTTTCAACCCGTGAGCCCAAGGCCGCGGGCAACGTCTCGTTGGAGGAATCAAGACAATGAATAGAAGAACGCTCTTCATACATACGATTTTCGTCGTATTGGTGATGGGTATAACATCGGTTGGGAGGGCGCGCGGGGCGGATTCGGTTCCCCCGGACCTCCCCGCGAGTGGGTGGCAGGCGGATCCGGCGGCAGCGATCATCGAAGGTCTCGCTGACGCGGATCTCCAGCTCTTAGCGTGGGAGGTCTTGGACCGCAACCCGGGCCTTGCCGCGGCGGTAGCTGACGCGCGGGCTGCGAGTGCGAGGACTGCGCAGCGACAGAGCCTGCCCGACCCGATGCTCGCCGTCACCTGGTTCGCCATGAGTCCGCAAACGAGGGTCGGTCCGCAGAAAGCTGGCGTGAGTCTTGCGCAACGCCTGCCGTGGTTCGGCAAGCTCGATCTCCAGGGCAGGGCGGCGGCCCTTGACGCGATTGCCGCCGACGCGCGGGTCGAGGCATTGAAGATCGAGCTGCTGACGCGAACCCGCACCCTGCACCAGGAGCTTCTCTTCGAGGACGTTCAGGAGCAGATCTTAGACGAAGAGCGTTCGGCGTTGGAGAGGTTCGAGGAGTTGGCTCGTGCTCGCTACGCATCAGGTGCCGGGCACCGGCAGGCGGTCGTCAAGCTGCAGGCGGAGATCACCCGCGCCGACGCCCGTCGGTTGGGCATCGATCAGCGGCGCGCCGAGCTGACTGCGGCCGTCAACGTTCTGAGAGATCTCTCTTCGCACACGGCTGTGCGCCTCGCACGCGGGGACCGGCATTTCGATCTCCCTGTCGACCTTGTTTTCCTGCGAACCAGAGCGGTTGTCGCCCGTCCTGAAGTAACGGCTGCCGACGCCGAGGTGGCTGCGGCTGACGTCAGGGTTCAACTCGCGGCAAAACGGCGATCCCCGGACGTCACGGTCGGACTGAGCTACGGGTTCGTGGGGCGTCGTGACGACGCAGCCGGTGAGGCAAACCCACCGCAGGGAAACGGCAACGACATCCTTGCCCTCAGCGGGGGGATCAACCTGCCGGTGTGGTCCAAGGCTCTCGACGCCGGCGTCGAGGAGACGGTGCAGAAACGTCTTTCTGCCGAAGAACGACGGCGAGCGGTCATCGCCGTGATCGAGGGTGAGCTCGGTGACGTCGCTCGGCGTATCCCCGTCATGCGCGAACAGCTCGAGCTCTTTGAGCAGACCTTGCTCGTGCAGGCCCGGGAGAGCCTGCATTCGGCTGAAATCGCCTATGCGTCCGGCACGGGGGGCGCGCTCGACCTGCTCGACGCCGAGAGGACGCTCCATGAGATCCGGCTCGGTGCCGAGCGCACCCGTGCCGACCTCGCGATTGCCCGAGCGCGTCTTGAGGGCGTGATTGCTGGACCGCTTGTAATGGATTGGGAGGACTGATGTTACACAACAACGAGATGGAAGCCGCGCCTCCCGGTGCAGGCGTTCGAAGAGTCCTCCTTCCCCTACTGTGGATAACGCTTGGGGGCGTGATCGTGCTCGGTCTTCTGATGTTCTTCGGGCTTGTTGAAAGACCTGACGCCGTCGACGGACAAACGGAGTCCGTCTGGACCTGCCCGATGCACCCGGAGGTCATCGCCGAGGAGCCTGGGTCGTGTCCGATATGCGGCATGGATCTTGTACCCGTGAGCCGCTCGACGGACTCCGGAGCCATGCCGCCGACGCACGAATCAGGTGGCGACCACGGGGCGGTGGTGACCATCGATGCGGCGACGCACCAGAACATGAATGTGACGACCGCGCGCGCCGAGCGCAGGGACATCAACCATCGCATCCGAACGGTCGGTTATCTGGACTACGACCAGGAGCGAATGCACTCGGTGACCACCAAGTTTTCGGGATTCATCGAGAAGACCTTTGTGAGCTCCATCGGCCAGTCGGTGGTCAAGGGTGAACCACTGTTCGAGGTCTACTCGCCGGATCTGGTGCAAACACAGCAGGAGCTGCTGACGGCGAAGAAGTACGCCGACCAGATGGCCGGAACCGGGGCCGATGCGCATGGGCGCGCTGTTGCCCTGCTCGAGGCGGCGCGGGAACGGCTCGCCTACTGGGACGTCGCTCCTGAGCAGATTTTGCACCTCGAAGAGACCGGAGTCGTGCAGCGCACCCTGCAGGTGGTTGCCCCGGCAACCGGCCTCATCATGAAGCGTCTTCCGGGGCTCGAGGGCATGGCGGTTCATCCCGGCCTGGATCTCCTGCACATTGCCGACATTTCGAGGTTGTGGCTCAACGTCGACGTCTTCGAGGAACAGCTGTGGTGGTTGCAGATCGGCAGCCGGGCAGAGATCACGATGGCCTACTTCCCCGGCAAGGCTTTCACCGCAAGGGTGCGCTTCATCGAGCCCGAGGTGTCCGAGGAGACGAGATCCATTCGCCTGACGCTCGACGTTGCCAACCGCAACCACCAGCTGCGGGTCGGCATGTATGCCACCGTGGTCTTCGAACCGACCGCAGCCGCGAGTGCCATCACCGTGCCTTCGAGCGCTGTGCTCCGCACCGGCGAACGCAGCGTCGTGATCGTTGTTCTCGGCGAGGGGCGTTTCGCCCCGCGCGAGGTGGCGCTGGGGCCCGAAGGTGAGGGCTTTGTGCAGGTTCTCGAGGGCCTCGACGAGGGCGATCAGATCGTCACCTCGGCCCAGTTCCTCATCGACTCCGAGTCGAACCTGCAGGAGGCGATCCAGAAAATGACCGCCGGGCGCGGAGCTTCGGGCCCCCAGGGCCACGCGCACGGGAGCTGATGATGGCGAGCGCACAGATTCGTGGAGCGTCGCCATGTTGAGCAAGATCATCGAGTGGTCGCTGCGCAATCGCCTCATCGTCGTGCTCGGTGTGGTCTTCTCCCTGCTCGGCGGTGTCTGGGCGCTGCGGGGGATGCGCCTCGACGCCATTCCCGACCTCTCCGACGTGCAGGTCATCATCTATACCGAATACCCGGGACAGGCCCCTCAGATCATCGAGGACCAGGTGACCTATCCGATGGCTTCCAAAATGCTGTCGGTTCCTTTTGCCAAGGTCGTGCGCGGATACTCCTTCTTCGGTTTCTCATTCGTCTACGTGATCTTCGAGGACGGCACCGATCTTTACTGGGCCAGGTCGCGGGTGCTCGAGTACCTCAACGGGCTCGCCGGTCAGCTACCGGCCGGAGTGACGCCTCAGCTCGGACCCGACGCGACGGGGGTCGGCTGGGCCTTCATGTACGTGCTCAACTCGAACGAACGGTCGCTCGCAGATCTGCGGTCGCTGCAGGATTGGTACCTCAAGTACGGGCTCATTTCGGTCGAAGGAGTGTCCGAGGTGGCGTCGATCGGCGGCTTCGTGCGCCAGTACCAGGTCGAGATCGACCCGGTTCGGGCCCGAGCCTTCGGTATATCGCTTGCCGATGTCAAACGAGCGATTCAACGATCCAACAACGATGTTGGTGGGCGATTGCTGGAGATGGGGGAGCGTGAGTACGTCGTACGCGGCCTCGGCTACATCAAAGAGATCAAGGACCTCGAGACCATTCCGCTTGCGGTCGGGCCAGGGGGCGCGCCGCTGCTGCTCAAGGACGTCGCCAATATCGGCATCGGACCGGAGATCCGGCGCGGTGTCGCCGAATGGAACGGACAGGGGGAGACGGTCGGGGGCATCGTCGTCGTGCGCTCGGGCGCCGACACCCTGTCGACGATCGCCCGGGTCAAGGAGCGTCTCGCCGAGCTCAAGGACGGCCTGCCCGACGACGTCGAGATCTCGGTCGCTTACGACCGCACGACGCTGATCCAGAGCTCGATCAAGACGCTCACACGCACTCTCGTCGAGGAGTCGATCATCGTCGCCCTCGTCTGTATTCTCTTTCTCTTCCACTTTCGCTCGGCTTTCGTGGCGATTTTTTCTATACCGGTGTCGATCCTGCTCGCGTTCATCGTCATGAAGATGCAGGGTCTCGGCGCCAACATCATGTCGCTCGGGGGCATTGCGATCTCGATCGGCGTGCTCGTCGACGCCTCGATCATCATGGTGGAGAACGCCCACAAGCACTACGAGGAGTGGCACGGCAAACGCAGCCACTTCGAGATCATCTTGCGATCGGCCCAGGAGGTCGGACCGACCCTCTTTTTCAGCCTGTTGCTGATGACCGTGTCCTTCATACCGGTCTTCAGCCTGCAGGCGCAGGAGGGCAGGCTCTTCACCCCGCTGGCATTCACCAAGACCTACTCGGTGGCCATGGCGTCGATCGTCGCGATCACAGTCATCCCGGTGCTGATGTTCTGGTTCGTTCGCGGGCGTATCCGCAGCGAAGAGAAGCACCCCGTTTCTCGTCTGCTGCGCTTCATCTATGGGCCGGTACTGGCGGTGGTTCTCAGGGGGCGGTGGGTGGTCGTGATCCTCGCCATCATCGCCATCCTGTCGGTATGGATACCGTTGCAGCACATCGGATCGGAGTTCATGCCGCCGCTGTGGGAAGGCGACCTGCTCTACATGCCGACGACCTTCCCGGGGATCTCCATCACCAAGGCCAAGGAGCTCCTGCAGCAGACCGACAAGATCATCAAGACGTTTCCAGAGGTGGAGTCGGTGATGGGCAAGATCGGGCGGGCGGAGACCGCGACCGATCCGGCGCCCTTGTCGATGATCGAGACCACGATCGTGCTCAAGGACCCCTCCGAGTGGCGTGAGGGCATGACGAAGGAGAAGCTCATCGAGGAGCTCGACCGGTCGATCCAGTTTCCCGGTCTCACGAACGCGTGGACGATGCCTATCAAGACCCGCATCGACATGCTTTCGACCGGCATCAAGACCCCGGTCGGCATCAAGATCGGCGGCCCGGATCTCGTCGTTCTCGAGCGTCTGGGGAAGGAGGTCGAGGCCCTCGTCAAGCCTCTCCCGGGCACGCTTTCTGCCTATGCTGAACGGGTCATGGGCGGCACCTACCTGGACCTCGACATCGACCGCGAGGCTGCTGCCCGCCACGGCCTCACGGTCGGCGATGTGCAGGACGTCATCACCTCGGCGATCGGGGGCATGAACGTCGGCTGGACCGTCGAAGGCCTCGAGCGCTACCCGATCAACATCCGTTACCCGCGTGAGCTGCGGGACAACGTTGAAGCACTCGGCGCCACCCTGGTGCCGACGCCCTCCGGAGCTCAGGTGCCGCTGGCGCAGCTTGCAGATATTCGATTTCAACAAGGGCCACCGGCCATCAAGTCGGAGAATGCACGGCCCAACGCCTGGGTCTACGTTGATCTGCGTGGCATCGATGTCGGGACGTGGGTAGAAAGAGCGCGCCGCGAGGTCGCCGACAATATCGACCTGCCGCCTGGATATACGATCTTCTGGTCCGGCCAGTACGAGTACATGCAACGGGCCAGGGCACGCCTGCTCCTGATCGTGCCCATCACGCTGCTGCTCGTCTTCCTCATCCTCTACCTCAATACCGGGAGCCTGGTGAAGACCGGCATCGTGCTGCTCGCGGTGCCGTTTTCGGCCGTGGGCGCCGTCTGGCTCATCTACCTGCTCGGCTACAACTGGTCGATCGCCGTTTGGGTCGGGCTCATCGCCCTCGCCGGGCTCGACGCGGAGACTGGCGTCGTCATGCTGCTCTACCTCGACCTGGCCTACGAGAAGTGGAAAGAAAAGGGTCGAATGGCCACGTGGAAGGACCTGGCCGAGGCTGTTGACCACGGCGCCGTGCAGCGCATCCGGCCAAAGACCATGACCGTCGTGACGACCTTTCTCGCGCTCGTGCCCATCCTGTGGGCCACCGGAACGGGCGCCGACGTCATGCGGCGTATTGCGGCGCCGATGGTCGGCGGGATCGTGACCTCCTTCGCTGGTGAGCTCGTCGTCTACCCGGCGATCTACTTCATCTGGCGTTCTCTCGGATTACAACGCGGCCCGCTCAGCTGGCGGCGCCGCAACGATGAATTGACCGAACAACGACCGGCGGAAGCCGGTCTGAATGGAGAAGAGTCATGAGACGTTTTCTAGTTTTGTGTGTGGTTTTGGCCCTTCCGACGACCGGAGGACTATGGGCCCAGGGCCATGGCGGTATGGGTGGACAGATGATGGGGGGCTCCGGATCGGTGGTTGTCGCCGACGATGGCAGCTTGCTCCTGAATGAAATGGACCAAGGTGGAATGATGGGAGGAGGTGAGCTCTTGCGGGAACTTGTCAACATCTCCGCCGATGGCGAAGAGCGTTGGCGGGTGTCGTTCGAGGACGGTTGGCCGATGATGCCCGTCACCGAAGGCGATCTGGTGGTCGTCGTGCTCGTCGACGACTGGTTTGTCGTCGGCGACGGCTCCGGCGACTGGGGCTGGGGTGACGGACACGGCGGCGGAGGACCGGGAACCGGAGAGGCCGGCGAGGCGGCGATTGTCGCTCTCGATCTGGCAACCGGCGTTGAGCGGTGGCGGACCGATGTGACGGGCGCCATGGCATCGATGACTCAGTTCAGTCCCGATGGTTCGCGGCTCTACGTCACCGTGCGCGGCTCGAGCTCCATGGGCGGTGGACACGGCGATGACCCGATCCGCCAGGGCGACGCCTCCGATGGCCGTTTCCTGATGTCGACGACCATTGCCGCCTTCGACAGGCAGGGTCACGAGCTCTGGACCTATGACAGTTCCTCGGGAGGTATGGGTGGAGGCCCGGTTGTTGAAGGAGGCGTGTGATGCGCACGACCGTCGCCGTTCTCGGTCTCGTATTGCTCTGCTCCGCCGTTTCTCCAGCACTGGCTGCCTCGGGCCACACCGAGGGATACGTGCCCGCAGTGGCCCACGCCGAAGGCAGGTTCGGTTCGATGTGGACATCCGACGTGTGGGTCTACCATCAGGGTGCAGGAACAGTGCACCTGTGGTTCAACCCGGCCGGCAATGACAACGCCGACAACCAGAGCATTGCCGTGAGTCTCGATCGACCCGTGACGGTACTCAAGGATGTCGTTGGAAGCCTGTTTTCGACGGACGGTGTGGGGAGCCTGCACTACATCGCGGACGGACCGGTGACCGTTGTCTCGCGGACCTGGACGCCTGGGGCTTCTGGTGACGGCACCTACGGACAGACGATCCAGGGTGTGCCCATAACCGCAGCTGCGCCGGGTGGTGCAGGTCAGGCAGTGGGCACCATGCGAATGCTCATCGACTACAGGCCTGGATTCCGGACGAACCTGGGGCTGGTCAACGTGTCACCGAACTCGGTTTCGGTCCTTGTCGAGATCTTCACTGCCGACGGGCAGAGTGTTTCGAGCGCGTCGTCGTTCTCGGTCGACCTGGCGCCTTTTGGGATGAGGCAGGTCAACGACGTCTTTGCGTCGCTCGGGATCGAGGGTGTTGAGACCCTCATCGTCCGCGCTGGAGTGGAGTCGGGAAACGGTTCGATTCTGGCCTACCTCTCGGAGGTCGACAATACGACCAACGACGCGTCGTACCAGGAGGGTTTCAGGTTCGGTTTCTGACGAGGCTACGGACGGGTCCAGCGGCCCGGTCATGGCGATCTTTCGTCTCGCTGGGTAGCGTGCTTTGAGTTGAGGCTCGATCAAGCTCACCCGGTGTTGCCGGGAAGGGGAGAGCCGCGCACAATAGGTGCCGTACGACCTCGCCGTCCTCAACGGCAGAGCGTGAGAGATCTCAAAATTCCAATGAGCTTTGACGAAGGGATGCCGACCGTGAAAAAGACCATGTTGCTGACAGCTGTGGTGTTGCTCTCAACCATCGCCTGCACGAACCCCGGAACCGAACAGGCGAAGACGGATGGCAACCCGTTCCTCGTACCTTACGATACGAGCTTCAACGTGCAGCCGTTCGACCGCATCTCGCACGAGCATTTCGTGCCCGCCTTCGAGGAGGCCATGTCCCGGCAGAATGCCGAGATCGAAGAGATCGTCAATGATCCGGAGGCGCCCGACTTCGACAATACGATCGCAGCGATCGACCGGACCGGTGGACTGCTCGCCGAGGTCTCGGCGGTTTTCTACGGCCTGAGTGGGTCCAATACGAGCGAGGAGCTGCAACAGATCAATGCAGAGATATCGCCCAGGTTGGCGGCCCATCGAGATGAGATCCGGCTCAACAAGCCGCTCTTCGAGCGCGTAAAGGCGGTCTATGACGCGCGAGAAAGCCTGGACCTCGACCCCGAGCAGTCCTTCCTGCTGAAAAACACATATAAGGACTACGTGCGCAGCGGGGTGCTCCTGGACGATGAGGGCCAGGCCAGGCTCAGGGAGATCAACCAGGAGCTGTCGAAGCTCCGGGTCGATTTCAGCAACAATTTACTGGCGGAGACCAACAACTTCCAGCTGGTGATCGAGGATGAATCAGATCTTGCTGGCCTGCCCGAAGGCGTCGTAACGACTGCCGCCGAGGCGGCCGCGACGGCGGATTTAGAGGGTAGGTGGCTCTTCACCACCCACAAACCCAGCATGTTGCCCTTCCTCACCTACGCCGATAACCGCGGCCTGAGGCAACAGCTCTTCACCGCCTATACGATGCGGGGCAACAATAGCAATCAGAATGACAACTCAGCCATCATCGCCGACATCATCAACCTGCGGGTGGAGAAGGCTGAGCTGCTCGGTTACGACACCTATGCCGACTACGTACTGGAACGGCGCATGGCCGGGACCCCTGACAGGGTCTACGAACTGCTGAACCGGCTCTGGGAGGCATCGCTGCCAGTGGCCATCGACGAGGTCGCTGAAATGCAGCAGATCATCGACCGGGAGGGTGGCGGCTTCAAGCTTGCCGCGTGGGACTGGTGGTACTTCGCAGAGATGGTGCGCAAGGAGAAGTACGAGCTCGACGATACCGAGCTGCGGCCCTACTTCCAGCTTGCTATGGTCCGGGACGGCGCATTCTGGGTGGCCAACCAGCTCTACGGTCTGACCTTTGAGCCGATCGAGGGTTTGCCCAAGCCCCACCCCGATGCCCAGGTCTTCGAGGTCAAAGAAGCCGACGGCTCCCACTGCGCCGTCATCTACATGGACTTCCACCCACGCGCCAGCAAACGAGGCGGTGCGTGGTGCGGCGGCTACAGGGGACAGCATCGGGCATACGGCGACGAGGTCGACCCGGTCATTAATCTGGTATGCAACTTCACGACGCCCACCGGCGATGTCCCGGCCCTGCTCAGCATGGACGAGGTGACGACCCTGTTTCACGAGTTTGGCCACGCCCTGGACGGCATGCTCTCCAACGTCACGTACAGGACCAGGTACAGCTCGAGCGATTTCTCCGAGCTGCCCAGTCAGATCATGGAGCACTGGGCCGTCGCGCCGGAGGTCATGAAGCACTACGCCAAGCACTACCAGACCGGAGAGGCGATCCCGGACGGGCTCATCGAGAAGATCAACAACAGCAAGCTCTTCAACCAGGGTTTCATCACCGTCGAGTACCTGGCCGCCTGCCTGCTCGACATGGAGTACCACACCCTGAGCGAGCCGACTGAGATCGACGTGGTGGCGTTTGAAACCGAGTACTTCGACAAGATCGGCCTCATTCCGGAGATCGTATCGCGCTACCGTTCCACTTACTTCGCCCACATCATCGGCGGATACGCCGCCGGGTATTACGGCTACATATGGTCCGGCGTGCTCGACAACGATGCCTTCGAGGCGTTCAACGAGACCAGCCTCTTCGACCCGGAGACGGCGTTACGCTTCCGCACTGCCGTTCTCGAGAGGAACGGGTCGGCAGACTTCATGGAGATGTATACCGACTTCAGGGGACGGGAGCCTGACATCGAGCCGCTGCTGAAGAACCGGGGCCTCAACTAGTCCGCGCCCGGTCTGTCTACCCGAGTCAGGTTGATCGTGGTTGGCAGCCGAAAGGCGATATAGGGAATTTGAAACGCAAAGACGCAAAGGGCGCAAAGTTTTTGTTTTATAGCGGTTATCCTTCGCGTTCTTGGCGTCTTTGCGGTTCAGATTCTAGCTGTCACCAGTTACGGAGCAGTCGGAGACCAGCGGGAAGTCTCACCGGACTCGAACCCGTCGGCGAAGAGGACGCCGACGCCCTCGAACGCGCCGATGTCGTGGGTGACGCCGATGGGGCGAAAGGCGCCCTCCAGATCGGTTGTCACATCAGCGCGGAGCTGACCGGCATCGGCCCCGGGGCTGCCCAACTTCAGGTGGTAGTCGTTGGCGGGCACTGACTCGAACAGTTGAGTGGGGGAGGCTACCAGTGAAGAGAGATCCTGGCCCGTAGCCGTACGCCACTCGGCCAAGGTCAAGACCGTATCGCCATCGTCGAGGGTGAACCGATCTTCGACCGCATTGTTGTTCGAGGTGAATCCCGGCAGGCACGATGCGCACACCGACATGGCGCCGCGATAGCTCTGCTCGCTCCAGAAGACATTGTTGCGCACCACGTTACCGGTGGAACTGCTCTGGATGTTGAGGGCCCAGCGGCCGTCCGAAGCGACCAGGACCGTATTGTTGAGTACCCGGTTGTTATTCGAACCGGCGGCGCCGTCGATCTGGTAGAGCGAGATGCCGCTGGCGTGGCTGTCGTAGATCAGGTTGTTACGCACCAACGAGCTCTGAACACCGTCCATGTTGATGCCCGAGCCGCCGCCGACGCCGTTGTCCCAGATGACGTTGTTCTCGACCAGGGCATCGCTGATCAGGCCGTCGCCGCCCATTGACGCGTCACCGTTCATGTGGATGCCGTTGGCGTTGTTGCCCCAGATGAGGTTGCCTCGGATCACCGGACGGTCGCCGCTGTTGCTGGTATAGATACCGTGCTCGAGGCCGCTTCTCGATGTCTCGTTGCCTTCGATGAGCAGGTCGTTGCAAAAGCCGGTGAAGATGCCCCAGGTACCGTTGGAGTCACAGCTGTTGTTGCGGATGGTGACATGGTCACACAGCACGGCGCGGATGCCGGCGCGGCTGCGACCGTTGACCGTGAAACCTTCGATCACGATCCAACTCGCCCCTTCGATGTTGAAACCGTCCGGCGTCGACGGGTTGTCGGCGGTGATCTGAGGTGCAGAGCCGTCTGTAGCTCGAAAGGTGATCGGCTCGGTGGAGGTGCCGGACGTCGTCAGCTCGGCGCCGACGTAGCTCCCGTCGAGCACGAGAACCGTGTCGCCGGCCAGGACCTCGTCAGCGGCGTGCTGCAGGGTCGCCCAGGGCAAGACTTCGCTTCCTGGGTTCGTGTCGTTGCCTTGTGGTGGTGGCGCGACCCAGTAGGTCGTGGCGGCGAGGGTGGGGGAGGTGATGAGGAGTGCCAAGCAGGTCAGCCCCAATGCTCGAAAACAGATGTTCATCAAAGACCCTCCGCTGGTCCATTCTCGGGGTATTGCTGGCCGAACGGTGTGACGACCCTCACGGCCTCATTCGTGACGGTTTACGCAACCGGTGTTCTTCCCAGCGCCGGCCTTCTGGGATGCCGTAGGACGGTCATCCCAGCGTCGCATGAGCAGCGCGGTCGCGCGGAGAAGGTTGGATCGTCTGCGACCACGCTGCTCAAGCGAGCGGCGGCCTACCTCGTAGACTGGAGATCACGGTCGCAACGACCTCCCCGGGCATTGCCCGGTGACATCATTGTGTGGATGACCTTCGAAAATGGTGCGACCACGTCACAATGATGCACCCGGCACGTGCCGCCGGGGCGCGCATTCGCTGGTTTTCTGGTCGGTTCCGTAGCCGCAGCGGAGAACGAGAGGGCGCTTCCGGTGGGACGTGCCGCTTTTGACATTGTGCGGCTGGGGGGTGGGGCACAATGTCGAGGGTGGCAATCCGCGGGGAGATCGCTGACGATACTTCCCGCTGCGGCAATGGAGTCCTTCAGAAGCGGCAGAGAATTGTATGCGGTACCCTGTAGGAGTACAGGAGGCACCATGGAAATTCGCTACGCTGTCGTCAAGGAGTATCCCGAGCTCGATTATCCCGACGCTGTGGAGCAGGTCACCGAGGCGCTGAAAACGGAGGGTTTCGGTGTGCTCACCGAAATCGACGTCAAAGCGACCCTCAAGAAGAAGATCGACGTCGATTTTAAGCGGTACGTGATCCTCGGTGCATGTAACCCTGAGCTCGCTCATCAGGCCCTTTCCGGTGAGCCGATGATCGGCGTCCTCCTGCCCTGCAACGTTATCGTTATGGACCGGGATGGTGGCGGATCCATCGTCGCAGCCTTCAAACCGACCGCTGCCTTCGCACTCGTCGACAACCCCGATGTCGACCCGATCGCGCAGGAGGTTGAAGGTCGGCTGCGGAGGGTGCTGGAGCTGGTCGGCTGAAGGGAGCCGCCAGCACGCCAGCCCGCCCGGATGCCAGATGCCGGATGCCAACGTTGTTCTCGACAGTTGCGGTGATTAGGCGAAGAATCGCCGCAAGAAATGCGGTAATGCGGACGAGACGCTGGCCGCTGTGCTGCGCAAGGCGAGAATCTGGCAGCAAATCAACCGGCGCCCGGTCAACCTCCGGCAGCGCACGGTGATCAACCGGATGTTGCAGGACTTCGAGGGCAAAATGACGACATCCAAGTACGCCAAGCTCAACAAATGCTCGGCGGATACTGCACTGCGCGACATCAGAGAGTTGCTGAAGCGAGGCATCTTCGTACAGAACCCCGGCCATGGCCGGAGCACGAGCTATCGGCTCGCCGGGCCGGACATGGTCTTGAGGTCTTGAGGACCTGAGGTTCAGCTGCGGTTTTCCTGCGGATTCATCTGACCTATGATCTCTAAAGGAGTGACAATGTCTTCTGGAGATCATCATTTCCCCTGCCCGGTAACCACCATGATCACTCGCCGTGTGCGTCCCGGTTGCGAAGCCGCATACGAGAGGTGGACCCACAGCATCGGCGAAGCCGCCATCAAATATCCCGGGCACCAGGGCGTGACGGTACTCGGACCACACGGCGTTCCACCCGTTTCCTTCACGGTCATCTTCACTTTCGACACCTCCGAGAACCTCAGGCGCTGGATGACGTCGGTAGACCGTCGGGAATGGCTCGCCGAAGGTGAACCTTTGACTCTCGACGATACCGACGTGCAGACCCTGACCGGTCTCGAACGCTGGTTCACGCTGCCGAACCGGGCGATCAATCAACCGCCGCCACGCTACAAGATGGCTCTGCTCACGGCCCTCGGCGTGTACCCGATGCTGGTGCTCCTGGGCTACGCCCTCAACCCGCTCATCGGCAGCTGGCCGATGCCGCTGCGCATGCTGATATCTCTCTCCATCGGCATTCCGCTGATGACCTGGCACATCATGCCAATGTTGTCGAGGGTCTTCTTCAACTGGCTGTACCCCGAACCGAAACGGGAGTCGGA
>CAZCEX010000002.1:0-39490 GCA_964497785.1 uncultured Thermoanaerobaculia bacterium
ATTTGAACGTCAGGTCTGGTCCCGAAACTGGTCGGATGGCCGCCGTTATTGATGTTATCGATCAGGGATCGAATTTAGGGAACGAGGCGCAGCGGGGACTTCTTGTAGCCCCAGTAGTTCCACGCGGTACCCTGGTCGTAGTTGCCGACGTAGTCATAGTTGATACCGAGCTTCGGCATCACGTTGACTGGGTTCGACAGCTGCTGGTCGGAGAAGCAGTTGTAGTTCGCCATCAGAGCGGCGTCCTTGGCGGCAGAGTACTGACCGAAGGCCTGGATCTTCGTTCCCATCCAGGTCTGGTACTGATCGGCTGCAAGGGTGCCTTCGATGTTCGAGTACGGCCAGATGAACAGCAACCAACCGAAGTCGTCGACGAGGTTGAAGTTGTTGACATTGACCTCCTGCGTCTCGAGCGGCAGGATGTTCGGAGGAGTCTGCACACCAGGCTGCGACCACGGGATATCCTCGAAGATCACATTCTCGTGCTCGTCCCACGCGTAGTAGGTGTAAGCAAGCTTGTTCTCGGCGCCGAGCCCAATTGGGTCGTGACCGATGTTGACCATACTGGTACCGTTGTACTCCTTGAGATCTTCCATCCAGCGCTGCTGGGTTGCCTGCTTGAAGGCGCGGATCCAGGTGAAGGCATTGATGGCTTCGTTGTTCATGTAGCGCATGGCCCATGCAGTACCGAGCGGCTCACGGAAATCGGAGACGTCGACGTCAAGAGTCTGGCGGGCGTAGCGGTTGTAGAACGACGTCGGGCGACCGAGGTTGCCGTTATCCTGAACCTCGGTAACGACCATGGCGAGGTCGATGTCGGCCTCGAGGTGCACGGCGTTGGAGGTCTCGGAGTAGTTCTCGGCCTGGTTGAGCCAGATCACGTCACCGAGGAGAACGTTGTCAAACGCGATTCCCAGGTTCGACCCAGGCGCGTTGTAGTAGTTCGCCGCATCGGGGAAGGTCTTGTTGCACTGGTAGACCACGTCGACGGTGATGTACATCCAGGTGTCGTCGAAGAGACCGCGATGGCCCCACCACCACTGCTCGAGCGCGGCGTCGACGATCTCGTTTGCACAGGTCCTGTAGACACGGTCCACCGTCTGCGACTTCTTCAGCCAGTTCTCGAACAGAGCGAGAACCGATCCCGAAATCGGGTGGGTGTAGAGCTCGGGGTCACCCTCGACGCAGAGGCCGAGGTCTGCGAAGACACCATTCTCTTGCGGCGTGGGGAGATTGACGCCGGGCACCAAAGCGGTCGTGCAGTTGGTGTTCGACACCGGACCATCTGGCGACGGGATGTCGCCATGCCAGTCACCGTCCGCCCATGGCGGGTCGGTGACGCCGCCACGACGGTACTGATAGGTCACAGGCAGCCGGCCATCACGCAGAATGTCGCGGATGTTGAGGGTCTGCACATCGTAACCAGTGAGCATGATGTTGAAGTCAAGGATGGGGTCCGAGTAATCGGTCCACAGGGTAACGTGGACGATCTGGGCCTCAGCCGAAACGTTTGTGATGGCGAACAGAGTGGTCTGGCCACTGTCTCCACCAAGATAATCATAAGCAACGAACGGGAACAGCAGCGTGGCGGCCGGCACTGGGTCAAAGGCGCAGATGTTGGCAAACGCCACGCCACTCACACCCAAGACCATCGCACCCGCCAGTGCCAAGGTTAGAAACTTCTTCATTCTCAACTCCTTCCAAATATTCGCTTCGTCGGACTGTCGCCGGTTGAGCCGGCTCGACACAAGACGCTTTCTCGTGGTCCCCTCCGTTCCGCATCACCTCCCGGAAAGTATTTTAAATCAAAGAACTTGGCTTGAATTAATGTCATCACAGCATAAAAGGTAACATTCAAGCCGCGTGCTTGTCAAGTCTTTTCAGTCCAGAGATTCCGGTCTTCACGCCAGGGATTATCGCGCGAAACCACCGGCCACGTCAAGCCCTCGGTCTCGTCAGCCATACGCGGATCCCCCCGGGGGACTCCCCCTCGTCGGCCATCGAGGCAAGGATGTCGCCATTGCCGTCGCCGTTGAGATCAACGATATGAATGTCGTAACACCGCGCGCCTGAGTTGAGGCCGGCGCCTTTGTTGAGATAGAACTCGCCCTCGGAGGCCTGCAGCCACACCTCGAGGCCACCCTTTTTTCGTGCCGCGACGATGTCCTCGAGACCGTCTCCGTCGAGGTCCCCTGCCGCCAACCGGAAGTACGGGTTGTTGCGGTTGTCATCGAACCAGATCACCTGCGACTCGACCTCGGTCCAGCTCTCATCGGTCGGGAGGTAGCGGACGAGACCGGTCCTGGCCTGCTTCCCCTCGCTGTTGAACTGGAACTGCTCGAATACGCCGTAAATGCGCTGGCCTTCGCCGGTCGCTACGGGCGTGGCGTCAAAGTGGTAACCGTTGCCGAGCACTCGCTTGCTGTCCCAGGGCTTCCATCCCTCTTCGCCGCGATTGAAGAATACGAGGTTGCGGCGTCCGGTCGCGTTGGCCGCGACCACGACGTCTTCGTATCCATCGCCGTCGAGGTCGGTGACATGAATCCGGTCGCCGATGTTGCGGGCACGGATCCCATTGGTGTCGAGCTTCCAGCCCTCGGCCTTATTCTTTACGATCCAGGTGGTCGAAATTCCTTCGATGCGGACGTTGGCCCCGAGGTCGACGTCCAGCTCCGCCTGAAATACAACGTCCTTGCGACCGTCCTTGTCGAAATCCCCGATCCCCACGGCGCGGGACGTCACCCGCGGGTCGGGCGCCGGGAGCTTCTCGAATCGCCGAAAAACCTTGTTGCCGGTGCCGTAGAGCACGTACTGGCCTTTGAAGTGGATCGCGATCACGATATCGAGATGGCCATCGTCGTCGAAGTCCGTAACCCGGACGCTACCGTAGTCAAAAGGCACCTCCGAAGACCACTGGACCCCTTTCAGAAACCTGTAGCCGCCTTTGCCGTCACCTAAAAAGATCGCCGGGAAAGCGTAGGTCCCTTTACGAGTCGGCGGCGCGACGATATCGACGATTCCGTCGTCGTTCATGTCGACAAGATCGATGCTCATCTGCCACAGTTCCTCCTCCGGGAGTCCGGACCTCACGTTTTCAAACTCGAGCGCATTGACGGTCGGCGGTGGCACGATCGTCATGTCGATGTCGACAAACTCCCCGTTCTCGGCCACCTCCGCCATCTCCCTTTCCGCGAGCATTTTGACCTGCTGGGCCTGGCGCTGCAGCCACATGTTGTGCATCTTTGATTCCGGATCTTCGGGCGGAATCCCCTTGAGCCAGACCGTGTCCCCCTCTTCCCTGACGATTTCCATCTTGAACCGTACCGCTGGGTGAGGGTATGCGTACCGGCCATCGAGGCGGACGATGGCGGCTTTCGGTACTGGCCTGGGAGTCATCCAGTCCTCGACCATGTCGGCCCAGTTCCTGATCTCGCGCCTCGGGATACCATCGTCCTCGGCCGTTGCAGCTGGCGCTTCTTCGCCGGTGTCCTCGGTCGGCTTCATCTCGAGGATGGCTCGCAGCTCAGGCGGCATGTCCTCCAACTCCTGGGCGACCGTTACGATCGCCCACATGAACCCGACCGCGAAAACGGCCACAAGAGTTTTTTTCATCGTTCCCTCCATCTTCGCATTCCTGGATCTGCGTCGCCGCAGCCACTCGGGGCGGGCGACGATACCACGGCGCGGGCTCGAACTATGCAAAGTCCGTTCCGTAGACCTGACCGCCACAACCTCTGGCGCTTGAACTCTTGCGGAAACGACGAATCCACAAAGACTCTACCGACCTCCGCCCCGGGCCCTTATATATATAATGGTCCCCCACACTCGACGGGGCTCCTTGCTTGCACGTTTTTCCGGCGCCAAGCAACCGAAAAAGGCCTTGCACAGCATTGACGACAGGGACGTTGTGACATACAGTGTTAAACGTGAAGTGCTCTACCGCCCAGCCCGTGGTGTCCCCAGGAGGTCTCGGATGAGGTCAAAGACTCATCCAGAAGCTTCCGGACTGCCCGATGTTGGCGGGAGACTGCGCGTCATACGGCGTGAAGCGCGACTCACACAGGCAGAGTTGGCACGCCAAATAGGCATTCAACAATCGGACCTCTCTCGGATGGAGAAGGGCGAATATCGGGTCTCTCTCGATAACCTCTTCAAGATCCTCGGCGTGTTCGGCGTCAAGATGTCCGAGTTCTTCGATGAAGCCCCTGCTCAAAGAGCCGCTGCCCGGCCACTGGAGCAGGAGGACATGCAGGTACTCCACCTGCTCCGCAAGCTGAGCCCGGAAGGGCGCGCCGAGGCGATGGGCTTCCTGGAGTTCAAGGTTCGGCGCGAGCAAACCGACCAGCGCGCTCACCAGGCGCGACGTCGCGGGAGAGAGACCGGATGATCGAGGCACGCGTGCTTCAGTTGCTCGATGAGGCCCAAGGGGTCTTCGCCGCTGGCGATCTCGAGGGAGCGCTCGAACTCTTCGAGACAGCCGAGTCGGAGGCTCGAAACGATGGCGCTGCCGATCTCGCCGACCGCGCCCTGTGCAACGCATCTTTCGTGCGCATCGAGATGGGCCAGGCAGAGGCCCAGATCCCTCGCCTTCGGCAGCTTTTCATGGCCACGTCCCATACTCGCAACCGTTGCTCCGCCGCCTATAACATCGCTGCCGCCTACATCAACCTGAACGAAATCGACAAGGCATTCGAGTGGGCCAAACGCTCTGGCGACCTCGCCGAACAGGTGGACGACCCTGCCGTCCGCGCCGGTTCGAACAACCAGGCCGCAACCCTGGCCCTCCGCCTGTCTCACTACGAAGAAGCCGAAGAAGGCTTCCACCGCGCTCTTGGGGCCCTCGAGAACCAGACCGATGCCTATCAGCGTGCCAATCACGCGGCTGTTCTCGGCAACCTCGGTTACGTATTGATGTGCACCGATCGGCTTGCCGCGGGTCTCGGAATGTGCGAGCAGGCTCGTGCCTCTCTTGACGAGGCTGGGGCAGATCACATGGTCTACGAGAATCTCCAAGACCTGTGTTACGGCTACATTCTCGATGACCAGCTCGAGCACGCCCAGGCCTGCGGAGAAAAGGCCCTGGACCTGG
This sequence comes from uncultured Thermoanaerobaculia bacterium, assembly GCA_964497785.1. Classification (GTDB taxonomy): domain Bacteria; phylum Acidobacteriota; class Thermoanaerobaculia; order Thermoanaerobaculales; family Sulfomarinibacteraceae; genus CAZCEX01. The sequence goes on from CAZCEX010000002.1 coordinate 5,090, forward strand.
CGGAAGAGTACGAAGATTTCCAGGTCATGAAGAACTGCCTGTTTCTCCTCGCCGAGATCGCCGTGCGCCGGGGCGACACCTTCCGTGCTCGCCGCTTCTTACGCGAATTGACTCATTTTTATCCCGAGGTCGAAATGAATGAGGAAATCATCGATGTTTTCCTCGCCACCGATCTCACGAACGTCGTGAACCTGAGGGGGTGATGATGCGCCGATTCCTCCTCGTCCTGCTCTTCCTCGTCGGCATGACCGCCAGCGCGACGGCCGGGGGCCAGATGACCCTGACTTCCGACGGCCACCTCTTCAAGGTGTGGTCCTCAGTGGACGGTCTGATCTTAAGCCACCTTGGTCCGAACGATTTTGCCGAAGAATCAGTCATCCCGCAGTCCGTGAGCGTGCCCCTTGAAACCGTCAAGGTCATCGTCGACGAGCTGACCATGACCGTGTATGTCGTCTGGTCCGACGAGCTTCACGGAGTTTCGAAGGTTCGTCTGGCGATCCATGCCGACGAAACCTGGTTCGGCCCACTGACCATCGGCGGACTCGACGGAACCGGCGCCCGCAACCCCGAAGCACTGATCCATCGCGCGCACAGCGTCATCGACGATGGGAGCCCGGAACCCGAGGTGATCGAGACCACCTTCTTGCACCTCGTCTGGTGGCGCCACGACATCACCGACGGACTGGGACACGCCATTTACCTGGCACTCCCCCTCGAAGAAGATGGACTGCCAGATTTCAACGGTGTTCAGCCCATCGATCTCAAAGATCTGCTGCCCTTCGGCATTGGGTGCAACGAAGCGCCAGACGTCAACGGGCTCGCCTATCCGCAGTTCTTCATCGGTGCGGACGGCCTGCCGCTGCTCTTCACCACAGACTTCGGCAACTGCGTCTTCCACATTCTCGGCATCGACTACGAGGTCGAAGAGTTCGAGATTCCCGGGACCGGCATCAAACGCCGTCGCCAGATCGCGGTCTTCCGCGCCGGTGGCGAGGTGATGGCGATCCCACCGGGGCTCATTCTCACTGACGCCAAGATGCTTTTGGGCCAGGATTTCACAGTTCTGATCTACTGGGACGTCGAAGGCGGAGTCGAGTGGGTGCTGTCGAAGACCGAGAGCTGGAGCGATGTCAAGCGGCTGCCAATCGGCTCCGGGGTCAGCCACGAACAGGCTGTCGAACTCATCCGCGAACTCGTCAACAACTGAGCCGTCAGATCATTCAGCCGAGGACCTCAATCATCAGAGCTTCCAGGGTTTTGACATAGCCAGCCCACGTATACCGGCCGGCGGTGCGTCGCGCCCCGTCGGTCAGCGTTGCGAGTCGATCAGGATCGGCGAGTTCATGCAAAACGCGCGTGATCTCGTAATGGGAACCGGGTTCCACGAGCCTCCCGTTGACACCGTCCTCAATGACTTCGCCGAGGCCACCGACTCGAGTGCTCAAGACCGGAATGCCACGGCCGAGAGCCCGCGGCGCCACGGCGGACTGAGTTCCGCTTCGATAAGGCAGGACCACGAGATCCGCAGCTGCCAACAGTCGCTCGAACTCAGGTTCGGGAAGCCAACCAAGGCGCAGATCCACACGATCCTGCAATGCCAAATCATCGACTCTTTCCTGCAACGCGCGTTCGATCCCACCCCAGGGTTCACCGGCGACGACGAGCTTCCACGGCGAGCTCGCCGGCAACCCGCCCATCGCCTCGAGCAGCACATCCGCTCCTTTATAGGGACGTAAGAAGCCGAGAAACAGGGCGAGGCGCGTCCCCTCGGATACTGCCAATCTTTTCCGTGCCTCCCGGCGGTCCGGCGGTTGGTCCGCCGTCGATGGGGGCGGCAATGGATGAGCGGCCACTGGTATTCCCGGATACGCCAATTTCAGCTGCCGAGCGAGCACGTTCGCGTGGGTCATGAGCCCGTCGCAACGCCCCAAAACCAACCGTGCGGCCAGTCTTCGCACCAGCCCGCCTTCGTGATCTGCGGGATTGTGGACCACGGCGACAACCGGCGGCCGCCGCCGGCTTGCGAGCAGAAATCTCTCCCAAGCAGCCCACGCCCAGGTCCAGTAGGGCACGATCCAGAGGTCATCGGCACGTTCAAGCGCACGACGACGGGCTCGGGGCCAGGTCCAGGGTTCGAGGGGCGCGAAGTCGGCCGTGGTGTCTTCGAGACGGTGGCACGCGGTTGGGTCCCGATCCCGCCCTCCCGGGTAGAGCCACTCTGGATACTGGTGAGAAGGCACGACGAACCGGGCATGATGGCCCCTCACGCGCAGGCTCTCGACGAGCGAGGTCGTTGTTGACGCGATACCTCCCCGAAAGGGGTGTCCCGGGCCGAAGACAGAAAGCTGTACCGTCACCGTTCCGCAGCCTCAGCGTGTCGGAGGGTGAGTCGACTCCCTGAAACGCTCCTCCAGCCGGACTCGCACCGGTTCCGGGACCAGCCCGGTCACATCCCCACCCAGGGCCACGACCTCCTTCACCACCCGCGAAGACAGGTAGGTGTACTCTTCGCGCGGCGTCAGGAATACGGTCTCCGAATCAGGGTGGAGGCGGCGGTTCATCTGCGCCATCATGAATTCGTACTCGAAATCCGAGACCGCACGCATTCCACGAATTACGATCGAGGCCCCCACCTCCCGCAGGAAGTTGACCAGAAGGCCGCTGAAGGACATGATCTCGACAGTGGGATCGTCCGACCAGAGTTCGTTCATCATCTCGAGCCGTTCTCCGGGCGAAAAAAGCACCCCTTTGGATGTGTTTTCGAGCACAGCCACGATGACCTTGGGGAAGATTCGCGTAGCCCGCTCGACAATGGCCACGTGGCCGAGGTGAATCGGGTCGAATGACCCGGGGTAGACCGCGACCGGCGGGTGAGCTACGTGCACGGTGCCCATCATTCGGATCCCTCCTCGACTCCTGAGACCACTCGATTGTGGAAACGGTCAAAAGCTCGGACGACGACGAGGTGGCGACCGGGCTCCTTTGCAACTGTAAACCGCTCCTCGGGACCGTCGAGCAAACCATCAGCCGGCGCCAACGAGGTCCATCTTTCACCATCCCGAGCCATTTCGACCTTCGCCAGAGGCGAGGCGTCGCGCACCTCGATGATCCAGACGTCATCTCCCGGCCGCAGCTCGATCACTGGGGGCGAATTATCGACAGTGATCCAACGGCTCAAACCCACATCCTCGAGGGCGCCACTGGAGTTCACCGGCGCATCCGACGCCGTGAGTCTGAAATGATACCGACCGTCGGGTACAGCGGTGGTGTCGATCGCCAGCTGCTCCTCCTCGAGGCGGCTGCGAATCGGCAATCGAAACCCATCTTCCCGCTCCATTTCGAGCGTGAAGATCATCGCATCACTGTTGGGGTCGGCAGCCACCCACGAAACCGTTCGAAAACCCACCTGATAGTACTTCTTGCCCTTGCTGCCGTTTGAACTCTGCCGCGGTTTGTTTCCGAGGGTCGTAAAGACCCCTTCAAATGTCGGGTGCGCCTGAAAGATCACCGGTCCCGAAGGGGGCGGTGCCGACAGATACACCACACCCGGGGCCTCGACTACCACAGCTTGGATGACCGGCGCCTGGTTGATCTCTTTCCATGCCACCTCTACGCGCTCGACAACGCCGTCTTCGGGGAGTTCGATCTCCCATTGCAGCGCTCTTCCGAGCTCGACGTTCACCGGGCCTTCGCTCGCCGACGAGAAATCGGTCCAGGGCATCCAGAGGGGATCCGGGTTCGAGCTTCCCCCACCGCGAAACCGAATTCGAGTTTCCTGACCGGAGGGAACCACCCGATAGGTCCCGAACCTCACCGGCCGCGGGAACTCCTTCGCGTCGCTGCGAAACCGCGGCGGGTGATCCGGATCCTCGCCGCGCTCAAAGACCCCCGCCGGGCCCTGAGTCACGAGTGCCCGGCCGTCGGAAACAAAAGCAGTGACCTGCACTGCGTCGACAGTCGCCAGGCGGGCGCCGCCGTCGCGACCGAAGCGCCACACCTCGCCCTCGAAACCGGTGCCCACAAGAACGCCGTCACCATCCACCGCGAGGGCTGTCGCCACCTGCTTCGGGAACCTGTGAACAGACAGCAACCCTCCTTCCGGGGTAATGCGAACAAGCTCCGAGGTTGCCGTCTTCCCGTTGACCTTCGGGAGGTCGAGGTCGAGGCTCACGGCAGTCGTTTGGGCCCCATTCTCACTCCCGTTCGTCGAGCTCTTTGAAACGGCCTCGGGCGCTACCGGGGGCTCTCCAACCAGGGCTGTCGCCCACATCATGCCATCGGCGGCGACGACGAGGCCCGAAATCTCCGTAAAGGGACTGTCGACCAAGAGGGATGGGCGGCCGTTGCCATCGACCCGAATCACCAGTCCCTTGCCCGATGTTCCGGCCAAAAGGACGTCCCCATCCGTGGTGACTGTTCTGACAAAATCATCGGGGAGCTCGAGCCAGCGCACGAGGCCGGCCTCGGTGACTCGAAACAACGCCGCCGGCGGCCCAGCGGCGACGATGACGGCGCCGTCGAACTCGCAGATGTCCCAGAATCCGCCTTCTCCCAACCGCGCTACTTCTTCGATGTCGCGCCCATTCCAGCGGAGAAGTGCGCCGGGCGCCACTGTGCTCGCCCAGACCTCACCGTCTGCCGCTACCAGGACAGCGGTCGCCTGCTCCCCCGGGAGCTCGGCCATCAACTCAGCCGTGCCCTTGCGCACCCGGTAAAGACGGGCCGGATGACCGGTGGCGACCACCAGGTCGCCATTGGGCATTCGGTCTACGGCGAGCACGACCGGCTCGTCCAGAGTCACCGACGCCCGCCACCGCTGAACCGTTTCGAGGCGGCCGTCCACCGTTACGGCCACTCCGTCGCCCCGCCCTCCAAGCAGCTCTTGGGCGGTATCGGCCACCCACCAGGTCGTCTCACTGGCCCCAAGGCCGCTGGCGATGAGGACCAGTGCTCCAAACAGAAAATTTCCACTCCGTGTCATCGACTCACACCATCCCACTCGACCCTTGGGCGGACCTCGAGCCGAACCCGGGTCGCACCGAGCACCGGGCCGCTCGTTTGGGTGTCGGCCCGCGCAACGACTCGATACGACACCGTCTTCAGGCCTTCACCAAGCCCCGAATGCAACGAGGCGACAACTCCCGGGGGCGCCGCCACGGTCCCTCCGGGAAGCACCACGCTCGTGCCCGGGGTTTCGAGGGCAACCACGATGTTCCTTGATGATTCCAGGCGTTTCAGGAGACGAAGTTCATCCTCGAAAGAGGCCGGCTGCAGGGGCCGCGCCCCGAGATCGTAGGCCGTCCAGGAGGCGCCGTCGGCGACCACGAGGTCGAGCCGGCCATCGGCCATCTGCCGGGGAACTTCCACCTCGAGCATTACGGTCTCGATGGCGCCACCTTCCCGCAGCAAGCGGACTCGCACCCTGATCGAGTCTCCCGGCGCGACCAGCCGTCGATCCGGCACGATATCCAATATCGAAGCGCCCTGCAGCCCGTCGCGCGAAGCCAGGGCTACCGCAGTAGACTGAATAGCGACCGGGGCGAACGGCGAGTTCGCCAGATACCCGAGCACAGCCGACGTCCAGGCGGCACACTGGGCTGGAGCATCTCCCCCCTGAAAGGTCTGGTCGAGAACGAGAGACTCACCGTCCACGAACTCGACCCGAAGACCGATATCGACCGTTTGAAGGCCAAAGCTCCGCCCCCGAGCTGCGTGAGACGCGTACACCATGAACCCACTCAACAGCGGATTGAGGAGAGGGTGCTCAACGATTCCGAAGCGGTAGACCCTGTCGGACGTTGCAACCTCCAACGGCCCGAGTCGCGGCGCCTCACCGAGCTTCGCCAGGACCCCGTGCGCCCGGTCGGCGGTGAGCGATCCGATGATCGGACCGACATTGAACATTTTGAATGAGGACACGAGGCTCGGCAGAATGGTGACCACGGAAGCACGAGCCAGAGGAATACGAATCGCGCCTCCAGCGAGAAAGGGATGACCGAAGGCCCAAACCACATCGTCCCGGACCTCCGTAACGGTACCGCCGGCGGCGAGGTGGGCATCACCGTTCACCATCACCGCCGCCACCATCGACCCTGGCTGCAGCGGCTCGGGGGGCGCTGTCACAAGACCGCTTCCCACCGGCGAAGCCACCCAACCCATTCGGCGCCACGCCGCCGCAGTCCAGTCGAGGTCTCTCATGCCGGCGCCCAGTCCACCAACGGCGACGGGAAACGACCTCACCATCTCTTCGCCTTCCGGAGCCAACCAGTCCAGTACGGTGTCCGCAAGACGCCCCTCGGCCATCGCACCGAGAATGTCTTCGAGCGGCGGCCTCCCTCCAACTGCGACGACCGGGGTCGCCGGGTTGTCCACCGCCAGATTCTGCATCCGGACAAAGGGGGTCACGCCTCCGATCGGTTCCGTCGCGAACTGCCATCCAAAGGCCAAGGCGCCGAGCAATCTCCCTTCAATATAAACAGGAGAACCGCTCATTCCGGCCGCTATGCCAACCTCTTCGAAGCGCTCGTGTTCGAGCCGAATCAGGACGATTTCGTCCTCCGGTCCGTTCGGACCCATGACCCCGAGTATACGAACCGGAATCTCGAGCAGGACGCCACCTTCAACCTCGGTGACGCACACTCCCCTGTCCCCCGGCTGCAGATCCGACGGGTCGATGACCTCGACAGAGGCGACGACGGATGACACGGCCACGGCGCACAACGCCAGAAAAATGCAACGGGCAACCACAACCGGCACATTGTACCCGCAAACGCGGTGAACCCCATGACCGGCTGAGTCGTTGTCATCTCGCACGGGCATGCGATAGAATCAAAGGTCCGGAAAGCTGATGAGCAAATCTATAACTCCACACCCGTCCCTGGTCGAGCGACTCGTCGCCCTGGCGCGACGACTGCGGTCTTTCCACCGCCCCGCCGAGGCTGCCGAGCTGCTCGAGGTTGCCGCGACGCTTTCTCCCCGAGGCAGTCAATTGCGCGAGGAGGCGCAGGCCGCTCGTGAAGAAGAGGGCATGGAGGATTTTGATCGCGAGTTCAAACGCCGCAACCTCGAGGCATCCCACGCCCTCGGCATGGCCCACATATTCGAGAATCGTGGCGAGTTCGGTCGTGCCGTCGAGATGATCGATCTCGCCAAGCTCCGAACGCCATTCAACTACCTCGCATACACCACCGCCGGGTTTCTCAATCTTCGCCACAACGAGGCGGCCGTCGCCCTCCAGGAGTTCACCCAAGCACGGCGCCTCAATCCACTGGATTACAGGCTCGCTGTCGAGACCTCACGCTGCGCCCTGGAGACCGAGCAGTTCGAGATCGCACTCGAAAACGCTATCGATGCAATTCTGTTGTCTGCCTGGCGAAGCGAGCACGAGCAGGAGCAAGAGAGGCGTCGTCTGGACACCCTCACCCGCCTGTGCTCGCTCGAAAACGCCGAAATCGACGCGCTGATGCGCAAACGCAGCGCCGCCCTCCAGAAGGCGTGCGACCACGTCGCTCTCAGTCAAGCTCGGATCTTCTCGTCCAGTCGCACCCGGCATGGCAGGCCCGCGCCCGTCAAGGTCGGCCAGCCCCACTCCAATCTCCTCGAACAGGCCAACGAGCTGCGCTCGATGGGGTTGTTCCGCCACTTCACCGACGACCAACTCATCGCGCTCGCGCAGCTGGTTCGAACACAGAAGATAGAGCACGCCGAGGTCATCTTCCGTGAAGATCAGGAAGGACGGGACCTTTATCTCGTGCGCCGAGGAACCGTGCACATCACCCGCAAGACACCGGCCGGCACCCAGATCCTCACCACACTGGGATTCGGCTCTCTGTTCGGCGAGGTATCGTATCTCGACAGCGCCGTTCGATCGGCGACCGCCTTCGGCGTCGGATCCGGAAGCCTGTTCGTCATTCCGGCGGCCGCCCTCGACATCGCGGTTCAGGAAAACCGCGACCTCGCGGTGAGCATGCTGTGGAGCTTCTGGCACACCCTCGCCGGCAAGGTGAGAGCGGCGAACTCGCAGATGAGTGAGTTCTTCAGCGCCCCGGACCGCCCCATGGAACCTGAAGAGCATGCCGAAGGGGAACCCGCGCAGGTCTCCGAGCAGACCAAGCTCGACATCTTGCGCGAGCAGGGCTTGTCCGCACAGGAGATGCGCCTTCTCGCCAAGTACAGCCGCGAGGAGCACTTCAAACCCGGATCGATGGTCTTTGCCGAAGGCGAGCACGGCGACAGCCTATACATCGTGGTCAACGGCAACATTCGCATCTCTCGCATGGTCCCGGGCATGGGAGAAGAGTGCCTCACGATTCTCTCCCGAGGCGACGTTTTCGGCGAGATGGCGCTCATCGACGAGCAGCCGCGATCGGCCGATGCGCGAGCACACAACGGTGGATCCACGGTGTTCTCGATCAGTCGCACCCTTCTCGAAGAGGTCCTTTCGATGGACCCCGACGCCGCCGTACAATTTCTGTCCCTGCTGTGCCGCCTGCTCTGCCGAAGACTGCGCGCCATGAACGAACGCCTCGTCGCCTGGCGCATCATGGCCAGCCACCAGTAGGGTCCTCCCCGGAATACAACAATCGTCAGACCGTTGCCTGAAGCGGGTGCGGCGACTGGACTGATCATCAGGGGAGCGCGAGATTGTCAGAACCGCTGCCGCTTTATTCCGTACAACGGCGAGGAATAGGAGGGATTCATGCGTTTCAGGTTCATCTCGTGTCTGGTCATCGTCCTGCTGGCTTCGGCGGGATTTTCTGCTGCCGGGATCGATGCCCGGATGCTTCGTTTTCCGGACGTTTCGGACTCTCAGATCGCCTTCGTCTATGCCGGCGACATCTGGGTCGTCGAAAAGGAGGGCGGAGTCGCCCGCCGTCTGTCCTCGCCCGCCGGCGAAGAGACCTTCCCCCGGTTTTCGCCGGACGGATCGACCATTGCTTTCTCCGGAAACTACGATGGCAATACGGATGTTTATGTGGTTCCGGCGGGCGGCGGCGAGGCCCTGCGGGTCACGCACCACCCTGAAGATGACCGATTCCTCGATTGGACGCCCAACGGCGACGAGCTCCTCTTCGCCAGCAGCATGACCTCTGGCACGCGGCGTTTCAGCCAGATCTGGCGGGTTCCTGCGACTGGAGGAATGCCGCAGAGGCTTGCAGTGCCCTACGGCGAGTTCGGCGTGATCTCCCCCGACGGGCGCACGTTGGCCTACCAACCGGCCTCTCGAGATTTCCGGACGTGGAAACGCTACAGGGGCGGCCTGGCGCCGGACATCTGGCTTTATGACCTCGAGGACAAGACCGCTCAGAATCTGACCGACAACGTGGCCAACGACTCACAGCCGATGTGGCATGCACACACGCTCTACTTTCTGTCTGACCGCGGAGCGGGCATGCGGTCCAACATCTGGGCTCTCGAGCTCGACTCCGGTGCGACGCACCAGGTGACCGGCTTCGAGGACTTCGATGTTCGCTTCCCGGCCATCGGACCGGCCGAGATCGTTTTCGAAGCGGGAGGCGCCTTGTACCTGCTCGACCTCGCCTCTGAGGCGGTGCGAGAGGTGGCCGTCGAGGTCGTGACCGATGCAGCAACGCTGCGCCCACGCACCGTGGGGGTGGCGGATCTCCTCTCCTCCGGTGATATCTCACCCTCTGGCAAGAGAGCCGTGTTCGAGGCGCGGGGCGACCTCTTTACCGTGCCCGCCGAACACGGACCGGTGCGAAATATCACGGGCTCCTCAGCCGCTCGCGAGCGTTTCCCCGCCTGGTCGCCCGATGGCGCCGAACTCGCCTACTGGAGCGATCAGAGCGGCGAGTGGCAGCTCTACTTCAGGCCCGCCGACGGAACCGGAGAGGCACGCAAGCTGACCGACTTCGGGCCGGGTTACCGTTTTCAGCCCTACTGGTCGCCCAACGGCGAGACGATCGCCTTCATCGACAACGAGCAGGTGATCCGCTTGATCGACGTCGAGAGCGGGACCCTGACCGCCGTCGATACCCTGCTGTGGAACTCTTCGTTCCCCGCCCTCGACGCTTTCACCATGAGCTGGTCCTCGGACAGCCGTTGGTTGGCCTATGACAAAGCTCTCGAAAGCCAGATGACGGCGCTCTTCCTCTTCGACAGCAATTCGAAGGAACTGCACCAGGTCACGACCGGTTTCTACGACACCTTGGGACCTGTCTTCGATGTCGAGGGGGACTACCTCTTCTGTCTGGTCAACCGCGAGTTCTCACCCTCGTACTCGGACTTCGACGGCACCTGGATCTACGCCAATGCAACCCGCCTGGCCGCCATCCCCTTACGGAAGGACGTCGCTTCGCCTCTGGCGCCCCGATCCGATGAGGAGGAGGCCGAAGAGCACGACGAAGAGGGCGACGGCGAAAAAGACGGCGAGGATAGCGACGACGCCGACGACGCTGAGGAAGACGGCGAGGACAAAGACGCAGAAGAACCGATCGAGATAGATCTTGATGACTTCGGGAGCCGCATGGTTCTGTTGCCACCAGAGGCCGGCAACTACGGTCGTCTGGCCTCGGTCGAGGGCAAGTTGCTGTACGTCGAAACACCACGCACCGGCGTCGGTGAAGGAGCGGAACCGACCCTCAAGATGTGGGACCTCGAGGAGCGCGAGGCCAAAGATGTCATCGCAGGCGTCGGCGACTTCGCCCTCTCAGCGGACGGAGAAAAGATCCTGGTAGCAGCCGGGGGTTCGTTCGCGATCATCGACCCGGCGCCCGGACAAGAAATGGAGAAGCCGCTGCGGACCCAGGAGATGAAGAGTGTCGTCGACCCGCGCTCCGAGTGGCGGCAAATCTTCGACGACGTATGGCGCACCGAGCGGGACTTCTTCTACGACCCGGCGATGCACGGCGTCGACTGGCAAGAGATGCAGGAACGCTACGGCGCCCTGATCGACGACTGTGTGACCCGCTGGGACGTCAACTTCGTGATCGGCGAGCTCATCGGTGAGCTCAACGTTTCGCACTCCTATCGCGGCGGCGGCGACCTCGAGGCGGCCGCACGTCATCAGGTCGGCCTGCTCGGCGTGGACTGGGGTCGGAACGAGGGTCAGTGGCAGATCTCGCGTATCGTCGCGCCTGCTTCATGGGAGATGGAGACACGGTCACCGCTCGATCTGCCCGGAGTTGACGTTTCCGAAGGCGACTACGTGCTCGCTGTCAACGGCCGACCCCTGGCCGATGCGCCGAACCCCTGGGCCGGTTTCCAGGGACTCGCGGGCCAGACCGTAGAGCTGACCGTTAATGCACAGCCGACATTCGAAGATTCCCGAACCGTGCTCGTCGAAACCATGTCGAACGAAGGCCGACTGCGCAATCTCGAGTGGATAGAGAACAACCGCCGCCGGGTCGCCGAAGCCAGCAACGGCCGGATCGGTTACGTCTTCGTGCCGGATACCGGCGTCAACGGGCAGAGTGAGCTGGTGCGCCAGTTCCTACCCCAGGCGACGCGCGACGGGTTGATCGTCGACGAGCGGTTCAACGGCGGCGGCCAGTGGCCGGACCGATTTATCGAGCTGCTCGACCGACCACGAACCGGTTACATTCACCTTCGCAATGGCAACGACCCGGCACTGTCGCCACACTCGCGACCGGGGCCGACGGTCATGCTCGTCAACTCGTGGGCAGGCTCCGGCGGTGACGCATTCCCCTACCTCTTCCGGCGTGCGGCACTGGGACCCATCATCGGCACCCGCACGTGGGGCGGCCTGGTCGGAATCGCTGGCCGTTACCAGCTGATCGACGGCGGTGCGGTGACCCTTCCGACCCTCGCCCTCTACACGCCCGAGAGCGAATGGATGCTCGAAGGCCACGGCCTCGAGCCCGATATCGAGGTGCTCGAGAACCCGGCGGCACTCGCCAAAGGCATCGACCCGCAGCTGGAGAGGGCTATCGCCGAGGTCGAGAGACTTCTCGCGGAGAATCCCATCCAGCCGACAGCCCCGCCCGTGCCAGGAGACCGTACGGCAAAATAGCGGCAATCTATTCCGATCAATCGACCAGGGCCGGAACCGAGAGGTTCCGGCCTTTTTGTCGGTGTTTTCTTGGGCTACGTTGGCCGCAACGAAGAACGAAATAGCGCCCCGGGCGGCGCGTGCCATTCTTTGCATTGTGCGGTTGGGGGCTCGGGGCACAATGCGAAGGGTGGCAATCCACGGGCAACGCAATGGAAGAACTGGCGCGTAGCGGTCTCGAGGCCGTAGCGCCGAGGAGTTGCTCAACCGAGCAGCGACGAGCTGGGCGCAGCCCAGAAGCGGCATTTGTGTCTGTCGTCGCGGGGCGGGACTACAGGCGAAGCCTGCTGTGACTACCTCGGTCTCGCAACACCCCAAAGGTCCACCCGGTCGGACAGGTAGCATTTTATAAAATATAGTATATTAGATTCCGGGAGGGCATCATGAATGTCACCGTTTACGTGCCAAAGGGCATTGAAAATTTATTGAAGAAGGCCGCCGAACAAGCGCGAGTTTCCCCGGCCCGCTTTGTCCAACGACTCATCAAACGTGAGCTGGAAGGTGACGAGCAGTCCTTTTCGGAGGGGTTCATCGCTCTTGCCGGAAGCTGGGAGGATGACCGGTCCGCAGAACACATCATCCAAGACATTGACAACAACCGCCTCGATTCTCGGCGGCAGGACCTGGCATGAAGTTCCTGCTCGATACGAATATCTGTATTCACTTCCTGAACGGTACGAACTCAGGTCTGACCCAGCGGGTGCTGGCGGCCGGCCCCGCGCTGCTGGCGACGAGTTCCCTGAGTGTCGCCGAACTCCGATTCGGCGCTGCCCGGTCGGTCAGACCGGCCGAGAATGACGCAAGAATCGACCGTTTCGTGGCGGAACTCAAAACGATACCGTTTGACGATTCTTGTGCTCGCCACTTTGCCCGTCTCAAGACAAAACAGGCGGCAGCGGGAAGACCCATTCCGGATTTTGATGTCGCGATCGCTGCCACAGCGTTGGCACAGGACATGATCGTGGTGTCCGCCGACCGCCACATGGGTGAGATCCTCGGGGTCGGCGTGGAGGATTGGACTTCGGCGTGAGGGCTGGTTGGAGAGCGAGGGGTTATTGGGGGATCTCGTGGGGCAGCAAGGTTATTCGGGGCATCACGCGGCTGAAGTTCCCGCAGCAGGCTTCGCCTGCCGCATCGCCTCGCGACGGCCGGCTCTGCTGCCGCTTCTGGGCCTGCGGCCCAGCTCGTCGCACCGCTTCGCTTTGCTCCTCGGCGCTACGGATTCGCAGCAAACAACGCGATCCTTCTCTGTGCGCGTTCCCCGTGGGAGCCACCCCCGCGCGTTCATGGCCTGGAGATTCCTCGTAACCGCGAGGCCCTCGTGCCAAGAACGACGGGAATGGCACGCCCGCCAAGACAGGCCTTTCGCGTTCTCCGTTGCGGCAACGCGGCCAATCAGAGAACCAGTGAAGGCGCTCCCAGCGGGGCGTGCCGGGTGCATAATTGTGCCAGTACGACCTCTCGGAGCCCAATAGCCTCGCGCACAATTATGACACCGGGCAACCCTCGGGGAGCACGTTGCGGCTCTGATCTCCAGCCTACGAGGTAGGCCGCCGTTCGCATGAGCAGCGTGGTCGCAGACGATCCAACCTTCTGCGCGCGACCGCACTGCTCATGCGACGCTGGGATGCCTCCATCTGGAGGCATCCCAGAAGGCCGTGGCTGCGGAGAACGCCGGCCGAGATGAACGACCCGACCGAGGCGGACATGTTGCCCGTTCCGGTGCGACAACAAGGCCAGGGCTCAAAACTACGCCATAATGCCCCTCATGAAGTGGTGGTCTCTCCTCGGTTTGTTGCTCGTCGGTTCCGTCCTGCCATGCCCCGCCCAAAACGTCGGCCTGGGTTACGACGTCGATGCCCCATCCCGCCTCGCCGACCCCACCCCTGGCGATCCAGCGCCATCCGACGCGATCACCCTGCGCATCACGGCCATAGGAGACGTCAACTTCAACCGCAGCAGCCAGGAGGTGCTCGCCGAGGGCATGAATCTGTGGGACGAGATGTTCGCCTTCGACGTCCTGACGCGGGGCCTCGACGGGGTCATCGACGGCGACGTCAACTTTGCGAATGTCGAGACCGTGCTCACCAACCGCAATGACTTCGAGCCCCCGAACCCCGACAAGTCCTACACCTTCCGCAGTCACCCCAATGGCCTCGTGGAGCTCATCAAAATCGGCTTCAACCTTTTCAGCCTGTCCAACAACCACGCCTACGACTACGGGCCTGTTGGCATTGACGAAACCCTAAAATGTATTGCCGAGCTGGCCCAATCCGAACCCATCGCATGGGCCGGAATCGGTCACGACTTCGACGAAGCCGCTGCACCGGCCATCTTCGAGGCCAAAGGCGTGCGCGTCGGACTGTCGGCCATCGGCATCGGCGGCGCCGATGAGGCCCGAGCCGGCCCGGATATTCCGGGCGTCGCGCACCTGTCAAAATACAAGACAGCCCTGGCACGTCTTCGCGACGCCGACGTCGACATCCGGATTCTGTCGATCCACGATGGGCTTTCCGGCATCCTCTACCCAATCGACCGCCAGATCATCATCGGTCGAGAGGCCGTAGGGGAATATGGCGTCGACGTCGTCTTCGGTCATCACACCCATACCGTTCAGGGCATCGAACTGTACGGCGATGGCGTGATCTTCTACGGTCTCGGCAACGGCATCATGCGAGGTGCTGCCAACATGAGCGACCGAATGGTCGACGAAGACCTGCATGCCGATTTCGGTCTGCTCGCCCGCCTCGATTACGTCATGGATCCGCCGTCGCGAAAGATCTCCCTGAAGCGAGTCGAAGCCGTGCCGCTGACCGACATGCACCAGCAGACGCGGCCCATGTCCCCTGGTGACGCCGCGGCAAGAATCGAGACCCTCAACCGGATCTCTGAATATCCCTATCTTGAAACGGACTGGAACGACACCTGCCCGGTTGCCGACCGGACGACGCCACTGGTTTTCCGCACGGAATCTAATGCCGGCGTCTACGTGCCTGAGTAGGGTGTGTCATTGACTCCCTCCTACGTCGCCCTCCTCGAAAGCGGCGAGTTCGAAGACCGCGTTCGACACCTGGAATCGATGCTCGCGGACTGCACCGTCTGCCCGCACGAGTGTCGGGTCGACCGCCGCAGCGCGGTCGGAATCTGTGCTACCGGATCAAACCCGGTGGTCGCTTCGTGCACTTCACATTTCGGCGAGGAGCCGGTGATTTCTGGCCATCACGGGTCGGGCACGGTCTTTTTCGCCAACTGCAATCTGCGCTGCGTTTTTTGTCAGAATCATGAGATCTCCCAGCGTCCGCATCACTACCACGATACGGCCATCACCACCGACGAGCTCGCCGACGTTTTCCTCGATCTCCAGCGTCAGGGGTGCCACAACATCAACTGGGTATCGCCGAGTCACCAGGTTCCGCAGCTCGTTCGTTCCCTGCACCGTGCTGCGTGCCGAGGCTTGCGCTTGCCGGTTGTCTACAACTCCAACGGCTTCGACGCGGTGGAGGTCCTGCGCCTGCTCGAGGGCGTCGTCGACATCTACATGCCAGATCTCAAGTACGCGGACTCCGACTCCGGGCTCACCTGCTCGCGAGTAGCGGATTATCCGCAGCATGCCCGGAGCGCGCTCGAAGAGATGTTCCGCCAGGTTGGCGACACCTGGACGAAGGCGCCTGATGGGACTCTGGTGCGTGGTCTTCTGATTCGCATCCTGGTATTGCCGAACGACCTCGCAGATGTTGCCGACACCCTGCGGTGGGTGGCCGAGACGCTTTCGCCAAAAATCGGTATCTCACTGATGGCTCAGTACTACCCCAGTCATCGTGCCACCAACGTGGCACGTCACCCTCTCCTGGCACGCTCGATATCCGCCGGTGAGTGGGACCGCGCCCTGGCCGCCCTGGAATTTCATATGGATGGCGACCATCACTGGGTCCAGGACTATCGTCACGCACCGCAATACTACCGGCCCGATTTTTCAGATCCGGCCGAGCCCTTCGCCGATCGAAAAGATTTCGACTGAGTGTGACCTACACCCCTTGACAGGTTGAAATGGCCCATCCATCATTGAGTGGTCAGTAGTGGTCTAATAGGGTCCGTCGTGGTTTTACCGATCAGCCAGAGAATCACGGCGGCCGGCCTGGGGGAACAATGGGACGCTTTCGTGGGGGATTCCCCGCAACTGTCGATGTCAAGGGACGAGTCAAGCTCCCTGCACGGCTGCGTGAGCAGATGGAGGAGAGCTTCGGTCGCGAGGTCTACGTCTGCTCCTTCTTCCCCCATGAGCTCCGCATCTATCCCCTGCCGGTCTGGGAGACGATCGAAGAACGCCTGCTCGGCAAGCCGGCGATGAAACCTGCAGTGCTCAAGCTGATCGAAAGAGTCAATTACGGCCAACTCCTGGAAATGGACGATCACGGCCGGATCGTCATCCCGGCCCTGCTCCGAGAAATGGTTGACGTCGAAGGCGATGTGGTCGTTTCGGGGCGAATCAACCATCTGGCAATCAACCGCCGTGAGCGTGCTGCCGCGATGCTGCAAGACCACGGCCTGAGTGACGACGAACTCGAAGAGCTGGCTCAGCTGGACCTGTGATGGAGGATGTTGGTGCCCGATCTGCACCTACCCGTCCTCCGCAGGGAGGTTCTGGCGCAATTGTCGCCGGTCTTCCCGGGCCTGATCGTTGACGCCACCATCGGACTTGGCGGTCACGCGCAGGCGCTGCTTCAGCACTGCCCCGATTGCCGACTCCTTGGAATCGATCGAGATCCGGACGCCCTTCTTCTGGCGCGCCGCCGGCTCGAACCGTTTGCCGATCGCATCGACCTCGTGCAAAGTCCGTTCGCCGAGATCAGCGAGGCGCTCGCCGCAACCCGGTCCCCCAGGCCGGTGGCGATCCTCGCGGACATCGGTTGCTCGTCTTTGCAGCTGGACACCCCGGGACGAGGTTTCTCCTTCGCGGTCGACGGACCCCTGGATATGCGAATGGGGGGCGAAGGGCCGACTGCGGCCGATCTCGTCAACGACGCAGCACCGGAGGAGTTGATGCGGGTGCTGCGCGATTTTGGTGAAGAGCGGAAGGCGCGAGCGATCGTACGCGCTCTCGTACGACGCCGTGAGGCAACACCCCTGAAGACCACCGCCGAGCTCAGTCGTCTGGTTGTCGGTGTCGTCGGCCGCGGCCCCGGAATCCATCCGGCGACCCGCACCTTTCAGGCGCTGCGCATCGCCGTCAACGATGAGCTGGGGCAGCTGGACCGCTTTCTCGAGCCGGCCGTTCAGGCCTTGGCGCCAGGCGGTCGGCTTGCGGTGATTTCGTTCCACTCGCTGGAGGATCGCATCGTAAAGCATACGATGCGCAGACTCGAAGGCCGCGCGCCCGAACTCCCGGGTCCGCCGGGCCCGCCGGGTCCTCAGCGCCGAGACAAGGCTGTGATCCGGGTCTTGACCCGCCGCCCCATCCGGCCCTCCAATCAGGAGGTTGCCGAGAACCCACGTTCGCGTTCGGCGCGTTTGCGGGTCGTGGAACGTCTGGAGGCGCCAGCGTGACCGGGCGCCCGATCCCGCTGCCGACCAACCGGCACATCAAGGCTCAGCCGGATCGACGCTGGCCGGTCGCCTTCGCACTGTTGGCCACGGCCTCTCTGCTCCTCGTCGCCGCCCTGGCGCTCGTCGGCTGGCCCCGTCTCCAAGGTATCTCGCTCCACTACGAGCTCGTCCGGGTGCGGGCCGAGGTCGAGAACTTGCGCTACCGCGAACGGCAGCTTGAAGTCGAGGTCGAACGATTGCGCGCACCCGGCCATCTTGCGGATCGGGCCACCGAGCTCGGGCTTGCGCCGCCCCTGTCATCGGTTGTCACGACTGCGTCGGAGGCGTCGCCATGAGCACCAAAAGGTTGGGTGCTGTCGCGGTTCTGATGGCGGTGGTCGGCATCGCCGTAGTGGCACGCTCTGCGCAGGTATCGGTGTTCGAGCACGATTTTTGGGTCGCGAGGGCCCTGGTCCAGCAAGAAGAAGTGATCGAGATTGCGGGGCCGCGGGGCACGATCCGATCCGGGGATGGTTATCTCCTCGCCGCGTCCATCAGGTGTTGGGCGGCGCAGGTAGACACCTGGCACCTCGAGTATCCGAGTCTCTTCGCGGCGGCCGCCGCGCCGATTTTGGGTGAGGGGGTCGAAACCGTCAAACAACGTCTGGCCGGAGGCGCCCGTTACCTGTGGTTGGCAAAGAGTCTCGACCTGGAGACGGCAAAGGAGCTGCAAACTCTCGAGCGTGACGCCATCGGTCTCGTACCGCACTGGGACAGGCAGTATCCTCTGGGCCCAACGGCAGCACCGGTGGTCGGCTTCGTCGGCCGAGAAGAGCTCCTCCTCGAGGGCCGGTCTGGTCTCGAGAGCTACTACGAAACTTTGCTGGTTGGCGAGCCCGATCGGTGCGTATTCGTGGAGGATGCGCACGGCCGCCAGTTGCGCCTCGAGAGGATTCAATCCGGTCGCCAGGGTTATGACCTCGAGCTGACGATCCACGCCCGTGTGCAACACGCGGCGGAGTCCGAACTCGCCGCTGCCATCGCCGCTGTCGGCGCCGACGCCGGCTCGGTGGTCGTGCTCGAAGCCGACACGGGAAATCTGCTCGCGCTGGCGTCGTATCCGTTTTCGGATCGGCCTACCGCCAACGTTCCCTACGACCGCACGTGCTGGTTCCTGCGGCCAGTCCAGGCCGCAATCGAACCGGGTTCAACGATCAAACCGTTCGTGGCTGCGGCCGGGCTCGCCGCTGGAGTAGTCAACCAAAATGAGCTGTTCGACTGTCGGGCTCGCGGCATTCGGGTGGCCGGCCGCTGGATCAGAGATCATGCCGATCCCGACTACTACACCATCGACGGCATCATCGCCCACTCCTCGAATACCGGCGTCGTCGAGCTCGCCTACAGGCTCGACGAAGACCTCCTCTGGCGGACCTATGACGGGCTCGGGTTCGGGCGCAGAGCAGAACTCGGCTTTCCAGGCGAAAGCGCCGGTCTCCTGTGGCCGGTTTCGAGGTGGACAAAAATGAGCCGCGCCGGCCTCGCCCTCGGGCAGGAGATAACGGTGACCCCGCTCCAGCTGGCCCTCGCCTACGCGGTCTTCGCCAATGGCGGTTGGCTCCCCGAACCACGCCTGGTCGATCGGCTTGGCGGCGGGGACGCCGCGCCGAGCGATCGCGTGCGCCATCGAACCCGAGTCATGGATGAGCGGCTCACGCGCAGGATGACCGAAATGCTCGAGGCCGTTGTGACCGAAGGGACCGGGCTCGAGGCTGCAATTTCGGGATACCGCGTCGCAGGCAAGACGGGAACGGCTCAGAACTCGGTCGACGGAGCTTTCGACGACAAGCACCACACGGCGTGGTTCGCGGGGTACCTCCCCCTGCCCGACCCGCGGTGGGTCATTGTCGTGGCCATAGAAAACCCCAGGACGACCTTCTGGGCTTCATCGACTGCAGCGCCACTCTTCGCACGCGTCGCCGAATCCGTTGTCCGGCTCGAGGCTGTGGCGCCAACGACGCCGGATGTGACACACGTCAGCGCAGAGAAAGTCCAGGAAAGGCCGGGAGTGCAGGATGCGCATGAGGGTTAGCGCGGTGGCGAGCCTGCTCGGCGGCGACCTCAGGGGCGATGCCTCGGTTTTGGTCTCCGGTGCGGAGGTTGACTCCCGGCTGGTCAAGGAAGGCGATCTCTTCGTTGCCCTCCAGGGCGCCAGGACGGACGGCCACGCTTTCCTCGGACCAGCGCTCGAAACCGCCTCCGCCGCGCTGGTCCGGCGGGGCACGGATCTTCCGCCGGTGGCTCCGGGTCGTGCCCTCATCGCCGTCGACGACCCGCTCGCAGCCTATCACCGGCTCGCCTCCCACGATCGGTCGAGGCGGCAATGGCGGGTTCTGGCCGTGACCGGATCGGTGGGCAAGACCACCACCAAGGACATGCTTGCCGCCCTTCTCGGTGAGACTCTGACGACCGGGTATTCCGAGGGCAATCGCAACTCGACTCTCGGCCTTCCGGCCCAGCTTCTGTCACAGCCGGAAGATACGGCGGTTTTTGTCGCTGAAACCGGGATGAGTCGTTCCGGTGAACTCGACCTGCTCGGCGCCATCCTGCGGCCGGACCTGGTGCTCTACACCAGGATCACGTCGGCTCATACCGAATTCTTTGACGGAATCGAAGGCGTTGTCGAGGCCAAAGCAGAACTCTTGCGGCATCTCGATCACAACGGCGTACTCGTCATCAACGGAAACGATCCCCACCAGAGAACTTTCCCCGAGCGCTGCGGGGCCCGGGTCGTACGTTACGGGGGGGGCGACGGAGAGGCTCGTCTCGAGCAGGTCGAAGATCTGGGCCTTGAAGGAACGCGTGGAGTTCTCGTCCTGGCATCCGGGCGAGCACCCTTCGAACTCCCACTCGCAGGTCGCCACAATGCTGAGAACTTCCTTGCTGCGGCCGCCGCCGCCGGCACACTCGGCGTCACGGCCGCCGAAGCAGGGCAACGGGCTTCTCGCCTCCGGCCGGCAAAACACCGCGGTGAAATCGTACGCTTGCCCGGGGGCATCACCATCGTCGACGACTCTTACAACGCATCACCGTCGGCAGTGGCGTGCGCCCTGGATTTGCTTGCCACCGCTCGGGGGCGCCGCATCGCGGTGCTCGGTGAGATGTTCGAGCTCGGACCTGCTGCTGCAAGAGAGCACCATCAGATCGGCATACGCGCGGCCTCGGCATGCCACGAACTGCTCGCCGTGGGTGGGGCGATGGCCGAACGTTTTCTAAACGGCGCCCGCGCCGCCGGCATGCCGTCGGACCGGACTCGCCACGTTGCCAGTGCCGCCGCCGCTGCCGAGGAGCTGCAGTCCATGATGGAGGACGGCGACACCGTGCTCGTCAAGGGTTCTCGCGGTATCGGGCTCGACGCCACGGTCGCCGCCCTCATCCGGGGTGGAGGCGCCTGATGCTCTACTGGCTCCTTTACTCACTCCACGAGACCTTCAGCGGTTTCAACGTGTTCCGCTACATCACGTTCAGAACCGGCCTCGCGCTCGCAACGGCATTCTTCGTTAGTCTCGTCCTGGGTCCATGGCTGCTCGACCGCCTGCGCAGGCTCCAGATTCGTCAGGCCATCCGCGAAGAGGGACCCAGTCACCATCAGGTCAAGGCGGGAACCCCGACCATGGGGGGAGTGCTCATCATCGGCGCGATCGTCATCTCTACGGTGCTGTGGGCCGATCCTACCAACCCCTACGTGTGGACGGTTCTGGCGGTGACCATCGGCTTCGCCGGCATCGGCTTCGCCGACGACTACATCAAGGTCCGGTATCGTCGCAACCTCGGCCTGACGACGCGCCAGAAGCTCGTACTCCAGGTGCTGGTCGGGCTCGGCGGCGGGCTCGCGGCGAGGGCCGTTGCAGAGCCGTCGGTCCACGCCGGCGCCATCGCGTTGCCATTCGTCAAAGAGCTGCTGCTTCCGCTTGGCATTTTCTACCTGCCGTTCGTTGTCCTCGTCCTCATCGGCACGTCGAACGCAGTCAACCTCACCGATGGTCTCGACGGCCTGGCGGTCGGCGCCGTTGCGATCGCAGCAACCACATACACCGTATTCGTCTACGTGGCGGGCCACTCAAAAATCGCCGACTACCTGCGCATCGTTCCGGTATCCGACGCCGGAGAGGTGACAATATTCACCGGCGCCATGGTCGGTGCGGCGATCGGGTTCTTGTGGTTCAACTGCCACCCGGCGCAGGTCTTCATGGGAGACGTGGGCTCCCTCGCCCTGGGAGGGGGCCTGGGTATCGTCGCCGTCATCGCCAAGCAGGAACTGCTCCTGGTGCTGGTTGGCGGGCTTTTTGTGCTCGAGGCCATGTCGGTTCTCATTCAGGTCGTTTCTTTCAAGCTGCGGGGGAAGAGAGTCTTCCGCATGGCGCCGCTGCACCACCATTTCGAGCTCCTCGGCTGGAGCGAGACCCAGGTCGTGGTTCGTTTCTGGATCATCGCCCTGGTATTTGCGCTGGCCGGCGTGGCCACGTTGAAGCTGAGGTAGAGGTGGAGACGCTGCAAGCTGCACGGACACTGGTCGTCGGCCTCGGTCAATCGGGCCTGGCGGCGGCACGCCTCGCCAGTGCGGACGGGGCTTCAGTGGTCGTCACCGACAACCGCAGTGAGAAGGAGTTGGGCGCAGTGCTCGATGGTCTGCCGGCGGGAACGTCCCTGGCCCTGGGCGGCCACCCTGAGGCGTGCCTCGAGGGGGTCGAGCTCGTCGTCCTTTCTCCCGGCGTCCCGTCAGACATGGCACTGATCCAAAGCGCCCGCATCCGTGGCATTCCGGTCCTGTCCGAGATTGAGTTCGCGTGGCGCCACCGCCCCGACACCCCTCTTGTGGCGGTCACCGGGTCCAACGGGAAAAGCACAGTGACCACCCTCATCGCTGAGATGCTCAGGACCGCCGGCAGGCATGCCGTGGCCGGCGGCAATCTCGGACCCGCTGCCTCCCAGCTCGTTCTTGACGGTGGCTGGCACGAATGGGTTCTCGAGGTGTCGAGCTTCCAGGCCGAGACATTCATCGATCTCCGGCCCGATGTGGGGGTATTTCTCAACCTCAGCCAGGATCACCTTGAGCGCCACCCCGACATGGAGAGCTATGCGGCTGCGAAAGGTCGACTCTTCGCCAATCAGGGTTCTTCGGACATCAGAATCCTCAACGCCGACGATGCGATGGTTGCCGCGACCGGCGGAGATGCCCAACCCCGGTTCTTCGCTCTTGAGGGCACAGCCGACGCTTTTCTCGCTCGCAACGTGCTCGTCATCGATGGAAAGGACCTGATGCCAAGCTCCGAGCTTGCCCTCTCCGGTCTCCACAACGTCGCCAACGCCTTGGCCGCGAGCCTTGCCGCAATAGCAATAGGAACGTCTCGACAGAACATCCGAACGACCCTCAAGGGGTTCACCGGATTGCCTCACCGTCACCAGGTGGTCCACGAAGCCGACGGCGTCCGGTGGGTGGACGACTCGAAAGCGACCAACGCGGGCGCTGCTCTCGCAGCACTTTCCGGGTACCCCAAAAAATCTGTTCACCTCATTCTTGGTGGTCTCGGAAAAGGTCAGGACTTTACCCTCCTCGCAGAGGCCGTGCACCGTATCGCCGCTCGGGTCTACCTCATCGGCCGCGACGGCGCGGCCATCGGGCAGGCGGTGGGCAATGGGGTACCCCTCGATCAGTGTGAAACCCTCGAGCGGGCCGTCGAGCACGCTCGCCGCGAGACCGACCGCGGCCAGGTCGTCGTACTGGCGCCTGGCTGCGCCTCCTTCGACCAGTTTTCCGGCTATCCGGAACGGGGCGAGAAATTCGCCGAGCTGGCGCGAAACGTGGGAGGGGCCTCATGCCCATAACCCAGCATTTCGACCGCCTGCTCTTCGGCGCCACCGTCGCCCTCACGGCGGTCGGCCTGGCGGTCATGGGCTCAGCTTCATGGGTACTTGCAACGGAGCGGTACAATCGCCCGGCATCCTACTTCGTGACCTGGCAGGCGGCGACGGCAGTCATTGGTTTCTTCGTGATGATCGCCGTGATGCACCTCAAGACCGGTGTCCTTCTGCGGCCGAAGGTGGTGACGTTCATTGTTGTTGGATCTTGGTTCCTGCTGATTGGGGCCTACCTGCAACCTCCGATCAACCACACCTATCGCTGGCTCAGCTTCTCTGGAGGCTCCGTTCAACCGTCGGTCGTGGCGCGACTCGCCGTCATTCTCTTCGCCGCCGTCTTTCTGGCGCGTGGCCGGTCTCGCGATTGGGACTGGCTCAGTCTGGGGGCAGTCGCCGGAGCGTCGGCCATCACCGCTGGGCTGGTTCTCGGCGAGCCGGACCTCGGCTCCGCAGCACTCATCGTGGTCACTGTCGGTGCGATGACCTTCGTAGCCGGTTTGCCTCTGCGACTGCTTGCGGCGCCGATGGTGATCGCACTCGTCGGCGCGGTGGTCGCGATCCTGCAGTCGCCCTATCGGCTCGAACGGGTCAAGGCCTTCATCAGCGGAGGCGCCAGTGCCTCCGCCTACGCAGCGGGATACGGATACCAGAGTCAACAGAGTCTGGTCGCAATCGGCAGCGGCGGCATCCTCGGCAAGGGATACGGTTCGGGCTTGCAGAAGCTCTTTTTCTTGCCCGAGCCACACACGGATTTCGTTTTTGCGAGCATGGCCGAGGAGCTCGGTCTCGCCGGCCTCACAATACTGGTCGCGCTGGTTGCGCTCATCACCTGGCGCGGCTTGCGATTGGCCTGGCGCCAGGCCGAGTCGGCGCGCGCACTGCTCGCCTTCGGGCTCACCTTCACTTTCGGTGTGCAGGCGCTGCTCCATATGCTGGTTTGCCTGCGCCTTTTGCCTCCGAAGGGTATTCCATTCCCGCTGGTCAGCTATGGCAAGACCGATCTTCTGGTGACCCTCGTGTCGATGGGGCTCCTGCTCAATCTCTCGCGGGAGATCCGATCGTGAGCAGGCGAGTACTGATTGCGGGTGGCGGAACCGGAGGCCACATCTTCCCCGGACTGGCGGTTGCCAAAGAGCTTGCCGACAGAGGAATCGAAGTGCACTGGCTCGGCGCCCAACGCGGATTGGAGAAGGGTCTGGTCGGTGATCGTGGTCTTCCGATCACCCTCGTCGAGGTCGAAGGCATTCATGCTCGCCGGCCGGCCGCAGCCGCCCGCGCACTCGGTCTCCTGCCACGGGCTGTCTGGACGGCGATCAAGCTCACCCTGGAGTTCGATCCTGATGTCGTTCTCGGGGTCGGCGGATACGCGTCTGCGGCCGGCGTTCTTGCCGCAGGTTTCCTGGGGATCCCGTGGATGCTTCAGGAGCAGAACTCCGTCCCCGGTTGGACTAATCGTGCGGTCGCGCCGTGGGCTGACCTGGTGTGCTGTGGATTCAAGGATGCCGTTGCCCACTTTCCGTCGATGCCGGCGGAGTGGACCGGTAACCCGGTGCGGAGCCAGTTCTTCAATGTCGCCGCGGTTGCGCCCGCCAAGGTGCCCCGCCTGTTGGTCCTTGGCGGGAGTCAAGGGTCCCTCTTCCTCAACCGCAGTCTGCCCCGGGCCCTCGTGACCATTCGCGAGCAGGGTCTCGAGGTGGAGGTTGTTCACCAGGCAGGGTCGCGCTGGACCGAGGTGGTCCGAACCGCATACGCCGACCTCCACCTGGAGGCGACGGTGGAGGCGTTCCTCGAAGAGCCCTGGGAGGCTCTCACAAATGCGGATCTCGTCGTTGCCAGGGCAGGGGCTCTGACGGTCTCGGAGTTGGCGGCGTCCGGGCGGGGCGCCCTGCTGGTACCCTTCGCCGCCGCGGCCGGCAATCACCAGGAGTTCAATGCTCGTTCGCTCGAGAGCGCCGGCGGTGCAGTCGTGCTCAGTGAGCACCTGGCCGGTAGTCGCCGACTCGCCGAGATTCTCGTCGAGCTTCTATCCGACCACACCGGGCTCATGGCCATGGGCAAAGCCACCCGCGCAGTCGCTTTGCCTGATGCCGCACGGCGCATCGCGGACAGATTGCTGTCTCTCGGGGGTGTCGGATGAACCGGTGGGGCGAAACCGACCGGGTTCACTTCGTCGGCATCGGCGGCGTCGGCATGTGCGGGCTCGCCGAGATCCTGCTCGACGACGGTCTCACGGTCAGCGGGTGTGATGTCGCCGAGAGCGAACGAACTCTCCGGCTCGCTTCCCGCGGTGCTGTCGTATCCCTCGGTCACGACCCGCTGCACGTACGTGACGCCGATGCAGTCATCATCACGGCGGCCGTTGCTGCCGACCACCCTGAAATCGAGGCGGCCCGACGCGCAGGGACGCCGATCGTGCGCCGCGCCGAGCTGCTCGCCGAGGTCGTGCGGCATGATACGACCGTCGCCATCTCCGGGACACACGGCAAGACCACGACGTCCGCCTTACTGGCTCATCTCCTGACCCGCACGGGCTTGGCGCCGACATTCGCAGTCGGCGGGCTGGTCAAATCCCTCGAGGCCTTTGGCCGCCGCGGTCGAGGCGGTGTGGCGGTCTGCGAAGCCGATGAGTACGATCGCTCTTTTCTCGAGCTCGATCCCGTCATCGGCGTCGTCACCAACATCGACGCAGATCACCTGGACTACTACGGCTCCCGGGAGGCACTGAGATCGGCCTTTGCCGAGTTCGTCTCGTTTGCACCCTTTCACGGCACCGTTTTTTTGTGCGGTGACGACCCGGATGCGCTCGCCCTCGAAACTCATGTGCGAGGAAAAACAGTCGTCTACGGCACCGGACCCTGCTGTGGTTTGCGGGCGATCGACCTGGAGGCGAGGCCGGGCGGCACCGGCTTCACGGTCGTGCTCGAGAATCGATGCCTTGGAAGGGTTACGTCGCCCCTCGGTGGGGAGCACAACGTACGCAATGCCCTGGTTGCCATCGGCGCCGGCATCGAGCTCGGCGTCGATTTCGACAGCCTGGCTGCGGCCGCTGTTGATTTCAGCGGAGTCGGCCGGCGTTTCGAACACGTCGGGGAACGTGCCGGCGTCACCGTGGTGGACGACTACGCCCATCACCCTACCGAGGTCGAAGCCGTGATGTCGGCCGCAACTCAGATGTACCCCGGGCGGCGGATCGTGGTCGTCTTCCAACCCCATCTTTTCAGCCGGACGAAGGAGCACGCCGAGGCTTTCGGCCGTGTTCTCGGTATGGCGGAACGTCTGATCGTCCTGCCGATCTACGCCGCTCGTGAAGCGCCGATCCCCGGAATCAGCCACCGTCTCGTGAAGGAAGCGGCCTCAAGGTCGAAGCAGGGTGGCGAAGTCGTAGACGGCCAGTCGGTCGAAGCAGCGCCGGAGGTTCTGGACAGAATCCTCGAGCCCGGCGATGTGCTCATGACCCTCGGGGCGGGCGACGTCGACAGGGTCGGCAGGTTGTGGTTGGAGGCCGGACCATGACGGCGACCAACGGTTCATTCCTGCCGGACAGTCTCAGGCCGCAGCCGAAGACCCCACCACGTTCCCGGCGCGGCTTCCACCTGCGTTTGGGCCTGAGTCTCACAGCCATCGCCGCAGTCATCTGGCTCGCAGCCTCGTGGCGGCTAGAGGCAGTTTCAGTTCGAACCTGCCCTGGCCTGCCGGCGGCGGTCGCCGAGGACCTTGTGGATTTGCGCGGACAATGGGTGCCAACGGTCGACCTGCAGTGGGTGCGCCGGCAGGCCGAGCAATGGCCGGGCATCGCGGACGTCGATGTCGAACTCCAGCTTCCCGGCACGCTTGTCGTAAGGGCCGCGGAAGAAGAGTACTGCGGCTCCATTCCCGTCGGCACGGGGTGGAGAGCGGTCTCGTGCGACGGCCGACCGGGCCGTCGTCTGCAAGGGCCTTCGCCTCCGATCCTCGAGGGATTCGGCGCGGACGAGGTCCGGTTGCGGCGTGGGTTGGCGGTTGGCCGGCGCTTTGCAGGTGGCCATCGCGGCAGTGTGCTCAGCGTGCGGGAAGTGACGCCGCTGGACCTCGAGGTCCGCCTGCGATCGCAGCCAGGCGCAGGTGACCCCGTAACCGTGAGAGTGCTCCCGGGCGGCAGCCCCACCGAGGCGTGGTGGCTTGAGAAGAGGACAGAAGGCAGGGCCCCGCTTTGGGCCGATCTGCGATTCGACGACCGGGTCGTCGTGGGAGGTCTCGGGTGAACGACGAGCGGTCATTCGTCGGGATTGACGTCGGCTCCGCCTCGGTGAAGGTCGTGGTCGCCACCCCCGAACCGCACCGGATGGTGATCAAGGGTTGTGGGGAGGCGCGTCACGACGGCGCCCGCAAAGGCATCGTCGCCGCTCTGGACGAGGTCACAACCGCAGTGAGCACTGCGGCCGAAGAGGCCGAGGCGATGGCCTCGGTACCCGTCGAGCTGGCGTCGATCGCGCTCGGAGGAACCCCGGTGCGGGGCACTCCTTCGACCGCGTCAACACCGGTGACGGGGCGGGACCACGCAGTGAGCTGGGGCGACCATGATATTGCTCTCGCACGGTGCGCCGAGATCGACATTCCGTCGGAGTACCGGGTGCTCGACATCATCTCCTGTGGTTTCGCGCTCGATGGCCAACCGGGACTCGAAAACCCCGTAGGCATGGTGGGCCGCCGGCTGGATGCGACAGCCTACGTGCTTTTCACCACCAATGCCCACGCCGACACCGTCGAGCAGGCGGTGAACCGGGCAGGGGTCAAGGTCACCGGCCTGTTCTACGAGCCGCTGGCAGCAGCGGAAGCCGTGCTCTCCAGGGATGAGAAGGAGTTTGGCTGCCTGCTCCTGGACATCGGTCATGCGACGAGTGAGTGGATCCTGTGGCGGGACGGCACAGTGGTCTCTGGCGGGGTCTTCCCGGTTGGGGGCCGTCACTTCACTGCTGATCTCGCAACCGTGATCCAGACCACCACCGAAGGCGGCGAGAAGATCAAACGTCAGGTCGGCGTGTCCCTCGAAAAGAGCGATCTCGACCTCGTCGGGGTCGAGGTTCCGACACTGTCGGGCAACGGGAATCAGATCATCGAAGGAAGAGCGGCGGCGAATGTGCTTTACGAACGAGCGCAGGAGCTCTTCGTTGGAGTGGCCCGTGAGCTCGCGAACATGGAGCTGGACCGGGTGCCTCGGGCGGGCGTGGTGCTCACCGGGGGTGGCTCGCGCATCGACGGTATGGAGGAGGTCGCAGAAGCGATCTTCGGACACCACGCGCGAATTGGCATGCCGAGGGACCTGGCCGGCGAGGTCGAACCGGTGGCGGGTCCGGAGTGGGCGGTGGCCATCGGGCTCGTGCGACTGGCACACCAGCGGCAGCTGCAAAATGCGAACGGAAAACCAGCCGGGGCTGGACTGATGAGTCGACTGCGATGGGCCCTCGGCGAGATATTCGATTTGGGAGGTGGAAATGATCTACATCGATGACGAAAAAAAGGGCGGTGCGACGACGGGAGAAGAGTGCGGTGAGATGGCGCCGGTTGAGGCGCCGGGCATTCTCCTGGACGAGATGATGGCCCCGGCGAAGATCAAGGTCTTCGGGGTTGGGGGCGGTGGCTGCAACTCGGTGAACCGCATGATCGAGACTGGCCTCACCGGCGTCGAGTTCGTCTCTGCAAATACCGATGCCCAGGCCCTGGAGAAGAGCATGGCACCGGTCAAGCTCCAGCTTGGTCAGGAGGTGACGCGCGGCCTCGGCGCCGGGGCCAACCCCGAGATCGGGCGACAGGCTGCGATCGAGGCCGACAAGAGGATCTACGACCTCTTGGAAGGCTCGGACATGGTTTTCATCACCGCCGGCATGGGCGGCGGTACCGGAACCGGGGCAGCGCCCATCATCGCCCAGATGGCGCAAGACGTCGGCGCCCTGACCGTGGCGGTCGTGACAAAACCCTTCGCCTTCGAAGGGTCACGGCGGGCGCGTCAGGCCGATCAGGGCATCGCAGCCTTGGCCGAGCACGTCGATACCCTGATCACGATTCCCAACGACCGCCTGCTCAAGTTCGTCGAACGCAATACGGCGTTCACCGACGCCATGGCGATCGCCGACGACGTCCTACGGCAGGCGGTGCAAGGCATAGCCGACATCATCACGGTGCCCGGCCTCATCAACCGTGACTTCGCCGACGTGCGCACGGTCATGCAGGGCATGGGCCACGCCATCATGGGTATCGGGACGGGATCTGGCGAGCATCGGGCAGTCGAAGCCGCGCAGCAGGCGATCGCATCTCCATTGCTCGAAGAGACCTCGATCGAAGGCGCCAGAGGCCTGCTCATCAATATCACCGGTGGCGAAGGCATTACCCTGGCCGAGATCAACGATGCTGCCGAAATCATCACCGAGGGCACGGACGGCGACGCTCAGGTCCTGTTCGGGGCAGTGATCGATGAGACCATGGGAGACTCCCTGCAGGTCACAGTCATTGCAACCGGCTTCCACCACGCTCAGGAGGCGAGCTCACTCCCCATGGGCAAGGCCATTCGTGGAGTGGACGCCTCGACCCCGGCAGGTCCGGCGGCAGAAGTGCCAGCCGAAAACCGGCGTACGGCCTTTTTTATCCCTCAGGCGCCAAATACGGAGTATGGGGTCAACATAGGCGACGAGTACGAGATCCCGGCCATCCTCCGAAAACAGATGGACTGAGCGCCCCGCCGGTTGTTGACCGGCATCCCCCCCCCTCCCACCATTCCACCTCCCGGCGGGAGGGGGGGCCTCTCGGCGTCGCCACCCTCCACTTGTGAAAACATTGACAAGCGCAGGCGGGCTTATAGAATGAGCCGGTCCTGGAGGGAGGAGGCGGACCGTGGAGCACTACGTTCCCATCCTTGTGTACGCCTTGGTGGCAATTTCATTCCCGATCATCGCCCTGCTCATGGCCAAGGTCGTGCGTGCCGGCTCGCCGAACCCGGTCAAGGCCGAGCCCTACGAATGCGGAGTCAAGACCGACACCGAAGCCTTCGACACCCGGTTTTCGATCCGGTACTACCTGATCGCGGTGCTGTTTGTAGTCTTTGACGTGGAGACCATCTTTCTCTTTCCGTGGGCCGTGTCTTTTGAACGGCTGGCCCTGTTCGGATTCATCGAGATGCTGATCTTCCTGGCCATCCTCCTGGTGGGGTACATCTATGCCTGGAGGAGGGGGGCGCTCGAATGGGCTTGATCGAAGATCGTTTCGAAAAGAACATCATCACGACGTCGTATGACGTCATCTTCAATTGGGCGCGGCGATCCTCGTTGTGGCCGATGCAGTTCGGGCTCGCGTGCTGCGCCATCGAGATGATGGCGACGCTGGACCCACGGTACGACATGGCGCGATTCGGCGCCGAGGTCTTTCGCGGAACCCCACGCCAAGCCGACATGATGATCGTTGCTGGAACCGTGACTGAAAAAATGGCGCCGATCGTCAAACGCCTCTACGACCAGATGGCCGATCCGAAGTACGTGCTCGCGATGGGATCATGCGCCACCTGCGGAGGACCGTACCGCACCTACGCCGTAACGCAGGGGGTTGACCGGATCATTCCGGTCGATGTCTACATCCCCGGATGCCCACCACGTCCGGAGGGTCTGCTGTACGGCCTGATGGAGCTCCAACGGAAGATCGATCGTCAGACCATCGCTCGAACACGGGCGTCGTGAGGGGCAGAGCATGAGTGACGACAAGCCGACCCCGGAGACTGAAGACGCAGCCGCCGCCGACGCAGCTGCCGAAAAGGCAGCTAAAATCGCCGCCGCCAAGGCCAAAGCCGCAGCGAAGAAAGCCGCCGCAGAAGCCGCAGGCCCTGAGGACCCCTGGGTCGCGAAACCAGTTCCTCCGGTGCACGAAGACGCAGGTGATGACGCAGACGCCGTCGCTCTCGGCGAAGCAATCGAGGGCGCTGTTTTGACTGCCGACCGGTTCGTCAGCGAGACGACGCTTACGGTTCCGCGCGACCAGATCCAGAACATCTGCCGCTACCTGAAGGACGAACGGGGCTATCGGTTCCTGGTTGACCTCACCGCGGTGGACTGGCCCGACCGCGAGGGCGGGCGATTCGACGTTGTCTACTGGATGCACCGGCACGACGACTCGAAACGACTGCGGTTGATCACGACGGTCGCCGAGGACGAGACCATCGACTCCGTCGTGCCTGTCTGGAAGACTGCCAACTGGCTGGAACGAGAGGTTTACGATCTCTTCGGAGTCGTCTTTGAAGGGCACCCGAATCTGGAACGCATCCTCATGTGGGAGGGCTTCAACGGCCACCCGTTGCGGAAGGACTTTCCCGTCGAAGGCATCGACACCGGCGCCGCCATCTATCCAGATGTCTACCCGCCCGACGGCGGACCGCCGCGTGCCGAAGACGAGGAGGGGGCAGGAGCATGAACGGACCAGATCGTCCCCTGTTCGACGTCGAGGAGATGGAGGTCAGCTTCGGGCCACAGCACCCGGCGACCCACGGTGTCTTGCGGGTGCAGATGAAGCTCGACGGCGAACGCATCGTCGAAGCCAAACCCATCATCGGCTATCTCCACCGAGGCACGGAGAAGCTCTTCGAAACCATGGCGTTCCCGGCATGCTTGCCGCACACGGACCGTCTGGACTACGTCAACGCCGCGCACAACAACCAGGGTTTCTGCGTGACGATGGAAAAGCTCCTGGGAATCACGATTCCACCCCGAGCGGCGTACATTCGAATGATCCTCGCCGAAATGCAGCGCCTGGCGAGCCACCTCGTCTGGCTCGCCACCCACGCGGTCGACATCGGCGCCATCACGCCGTTCTTTTATACCTTTCGCGAGCGCGATGCGATCCTCGATCTCTTCGAGGAGTATTGCGGCGCCCGGCTGACCCTCAACTGCATGAAGATCGGCGGACTGCCCTACGAGCTTACAGAAGGCTGGCTCGAAAAATGCGCGCAGTTCGTCGATTCCTTCCCGGGACATATTGACGAGTACGAGACCTTGCTCACCACCAACCGCATCTGGAAAAAACGCACTGTCGGCGTCGGGGTGATCCCACCAGAAGACGCCATCGAGATGGGTCTGACCGGACCGCCGCTGCGTGGCTCCGGCATCGAGTGGGACATCCGAAAGGTCTTCCCCTACGACCGCTACGACGAGGTTGAGTTCAAGGTCCCGACCGGCACCAACTGCGACACCTATGACCGTTACCTCGTAAGGGTCGAGGAGATGCGCCAGTCCGTGCGCATCCTCCGCCAATGCCTCGATCGCCTCCCTGACGGCCCGATCATGGCCAAGGCGCCAAAGATCCTTCGCTCGAAGGAAGGCATGGTCTATGGCTCGGTTGAGAGCCCCAAGGGTGAGCTCGGTTACTTCATCGTTGCCACCGAGAAGGGCACCGACCCCTACCGTTGTCGCGTGCGACCGCCATCATTCGTCAATCTTCAAGCCCTGCCGCAGATGGTGGAGGGTTCCCTCGTTGCCGACCTCATGGCAGTCATCGGGACCCTCGACATCGTTCTCGGCGAGATCGACCGGTAGGAGGCTGGCATGCCCGAACCCCTGGTGCAGCTGCTACTCATTCCGCTCGTCAAGATCGTCGTACTGCTCGCGGTGGTCTTGCTGGTGGTTGCTTACCTCACCTACGCCGAGCGCAAGTTCCTCGCCTATATGCAGGTCCGTCTCGGACCCAACAGGGTCGGCCCCAAAGGGTGGCTGCAGCCGGTAGCCGACGGGTTGAAGCTGCTCGTCAAAGAAGACCTTGTTCCTGCCGGCGCGGAGAAATTCGTATTCATGATCGCGCCGGCCCTCGTCATGGTGCCCGCGCTCGTCATGTTCGCCGTCATCCCATTCGGTGAGCCCTTCGAGGTCGGAGGACGAACGATCACGCCCTACCTGGCGGACATCAACATTGCGCTGTTGTTTCTCCTCGGAATCTCTTCGGTCGGCGTGTTCGGCATCATCCTCGGTGGCTGGGCCTCGAACAACAAGTTCTCGCTCATGGGAGGACTGCGCTCGGCCGCACAGATGGTCTCGTACGAGATTCCGATGGGCTTTGCAGTCGTTTCGGTGCTCCTGATGGCAGGGACCCTGTCGATGGTCGGCATTGTCGAAGCGCAGCGGACCGCGGGCCTCTGGTTCTTCCTACCGGGTTTCCTCGGCTTCGGGATCTACTGGATCTGCGGGATCGCCGAGACCAACCGCAATCCCTTCGACCTTCCTGAGGCCGAGGCAGAGCTCGTAGCCGGTTTCCACACCGAGTACTCGGGCATGAAATTCGCCCTCTTCTTCCTCGCTGAGTACGCCAATATGATGGTCGTGTCGGCGATCGCCGTGGTGCTCTTCCTCGGAGGGTGGTTACCACCGTTCCCGAACCTTCTCGCCGGGATGTGGGCCTTGCCACTGCTCGCCTGGATCCCCGGGGTCGTATGGTTCGCGGCGAAGATGGCCTTCTTCCTCTTCTGTTACATCTGGTTTCGCGGAACCTTCCCGCGCTACCGATTCGACCAGCTCATGGCGATAGGCTGGAAATGGCTCTTGCCCCTGTCCCTGGCCAACGTGTTGCTGGTGGCTCTGGGCGTATTGCTCGTGAAGGGATAGGCAATGTCGGTGAAGGATTTCCTCTCCAAGCTGCTCCTGCCGGATTTGATTCGGGGCATGGGCTTGACGGGCGGCTACCTCTTCCGCAAGAAAGAGACGGTGCAGTATCCCGAGAAGCGTCTCGAACCGGCCGATCGGTTTCGTGGCATGTTCGGATACGACCTGGAACGCTGCATCGACTGCCACCTGTGCGCCAAGGCCTGCCCGATCGACATCATCTACATCACCGACCACACAGAGGTCGAAGAGATCGACGGAAAGAAAAAGAAGAAAAAAATCATCGACCGCTACGACATCGACGTCAAGCGCTGCATGTTCTGTGGCCTG
>CAZCEX010000003.1:0-27778 GCA_964497785.1 uncultured Thermoanaerobaculia bacterium
TATTGCCGAGCTTGCCGGCGAGCTTGAACTCGTCCTTGGCGTGCTGCATCTCGTTGATCGCCGTCTCTTCGAAGATCTTGGCGATGTAGAGGTAGCCCTCTTTGCGCGCCACCTTGGCGAAGTAGGTATACATGTTGCGGGCCTGGCTTTCACCGGCGAAGGCGGCCATCAGGTTTTCGAGGGTCTTGGACATCCTGTGCTCCTTTTCTTATTCGCCCACGTGGGCGATGGGCGTGAAATTGGCGATCTCCGAGCTCGTCGTTCGCAGATCGTCGATGCTGATTTCGTGCACATCGTCGCGACCGGTGAGGCGGGCGAAGTCCCGCAGCTCATGGGTCACGACGCGCAGGTAGTTTGCGAGGCGTTCGGCGGAGTATTCGATGTGCAGGCGCGAACGCAGCTCGGGGTCCTGGGTCGTGATGCCGACCGGGCAGCGGCCGGTATTGCACACCCTGTACTGTTGGCATCCTGCGGCGATGAGGGCGGCGGTGGCAATGGCAATCCCGTCGGCGCCCAGGGCCAGCGCCTTGGCGAAGTCGCCCGCGTTGCGTAGACCTCCGGTGATGACGAGGGAGACATCCTTCGCCCCGTGCTGATCGAGGAAACGTCGTGCGCGGGTGAGTGCGTACACCGTCGGAATCGCGGTCGAGTCCTTCACGGTCTTCGGCGCCGCACCAGTGGCGCCGGCGCGCCCGTCGACGGTGACGAAGTCGGGACCGGCTGCGAGAGCGATCTCGAGGTCCGCTTCGATATGGCCGGCGGCAATCTTGATGCCGATCGGTTTGCCCCCGGAGACCTCGCGCAGCCAGGTGACCTTGGCGGCGAGCTCAACGGCGTTACTGATGTCTGGGAAACGGGCCGGGCTGATGATGTCTTCGCCGACGGGGAATCCCCGGATGGCGGCGATCTCTTCGGTGACCTTGAGGCCCGGCAGATGGCCCCCGAGGCCGGGTTTAGCGGACTGGCCGATCTTGATCTCGATCGCATCGACGGCGCGCAGATTTTCTTCGCTCACGCTGTAGCGATTGGGCACGTATTCGAAGATGTAGCGGTGAGATGCCGCGAGCGACTCGGGGATGATGCCGCCCTCGCCGGAGCACATCGCTGTTTGAACGGCGGCGCTGCCGGTCGCGAGGGCGATCTTGACCTCTCGCGACAAGGCGCCGAAGGACATGTGGCTGACGAAGACCGGCGTGTCGATCACGAGAGGCTGGGCGGCGTTCGGGCCGATCACGGTGCGGGTATTGACCGGCTCGTCTTCGTTACGGGGCAGGCGCGCGAGCTGAGCGCCGCAGAAGAGGATCTCATCCCAGCCCGGAACCGGCTTTCGGGTTCGCATCGGCTCGATCACCGACTCGCCGGTGACTGCGGCGTGCTGGATGGCCGCGAGCTCCGGCTCGGTGTCGTGCGATCCCCTTTTCCACTGGGCAAGGTAGGATTCGAGGTCGCCAGCCGATTGTGGGGCCGCTGGTTGACCGCCAGAGAGCTGCTTCTCACCGGCATCGGTCGCTTCCCCCATCGCCTCGAAGAAGCTGCGTTCGGCAGCGCACACCGGGCACTCCCAGTCTTCCGGCAACTCGGCCCACGGCGTGCCGTCAACCTCTTCGTCGAAAACGTGACCACATACCGTGCACTCATACCTCATGGCGTACCTCCAGCCGAATTGTTGTGCTTGTCGCGGCACGCTGCGCAGACCCCCCGATATTCCAGGCGGATGCCGGTGGTTTCAAACCCATGCTCAGCCGCGATTCGGTGGAGCGCGACCGGGAGACGCTGATCGCGGTCCTCGATTGACCCGCACTGAACGCAGACGAGGTTGAGGTGGGGCTCCAGACGGGTGTCGTAGCGGTTGTCCAGAGCTTCGAAGTCGAGCTCGGTGAGCAGGCCGAGCTCAACGAGCGTGCCGAGGGTGTTGTAGACGGTTGCCAGGCTCAGGCTGGGTTGCGTTTTCCTGACGTCGTTGTAGATCTGTCGTGCGCTGGGATGGGTGTCACAGTCGGCGAGATATCCGAAGATCGCCAGACGTTGTGGGGTAAGGCGGCGGTTGGCCTTTCTAAAAGAGTTCTCCAGCTTGTTTTGTGATCGCAGCATCGTTCAACCAACCTCGGCTTATTGATAATGGTTCCAGATAAAAATGTCAACTCATTATAAGATTTCGATTGTTTGTATGAGCAAATATCAATATATGATGATGCTGGTTACCGGCACAATAACCACTCTCTCACCCGAGAAGCATGGCCGCTGAACGGCTGTGATCGTGCGAGTTCGACCGCTGCTTCGCTCATCTTGCGCCACACCTTCCGATCTGCGAGAGATTCGCATGCGGCAGCGAAGGCGTGCGCGTCTTCGGGGCGCTCGATGATGTGACCGTGCGCGCCATCTTCCATGAGCTCGGTCGCGCCGCAACGGCGTGTGGCGATGACCGGACAGCCCGAGGCAAGCGCTTCGAGTACCACCCTTGAAAAGGGGTCGAAGTAGCTCGGGTGGATCAGAACGTGTGAGCTGCGGTAGAGCTCTGCTACGGCTTTCTGAGGCACGGCGCCCAGGAATCTGACGTTGGGGGCAACTCCCTGGCGAGTCGCGAAGCCCTGAAAACGTTTTGCCGGCCCGTCGCCGGCGACGGTCAGCGTGGCTTCGAGTCCGAAGCTGCGGCAGCGGGCGAGAGCCGTGATCGCCGTTCCCAGCCCCTTGAGCACGAAGTCGTGGCCGACGAAGAGAAGGCGCAGGCCGTCGTCGGCTGGCGCCGGCGGGCGTTGCCCGGCGGGGACCGTTGGGGCAAAGAGTTCAACGTTCACACCCGGTCGCGATACGCAGACCCGTTCGGGATCCACCAAGAATTGCGAGCCGAGAACGCCGGCCAGACGGTGTGTGAAGGTCATGAGACGCATCTCGGACCCGGGCCTTAGCACCCGGCGCTCGGCAGTCAGCCGAGCGATACGATGTGGGTTGAGGCGCAGTGTCGGCCAGAAGAGCAATCGGCGCAGCGCAGACTCCAGCGACTCTCGCTCGGCGGCAAACGCCTCGGCGTACAGGCCCGAGTGGAGTTGGTAGTGGGTGGCGCCGATCTGCGGTCGTGCGGCGAGCACGGGGCGTTTCGGATCCGAGCGGCGCAGCTGTTTGACCGCGTGGTCGAGGCGGCGTTCGGCAAAAACCCTCGGGCCGCCGACAGCCGTGGTCTCCACCCGTGGGTCGGAGGCGCTTCCGGATCGGTCTCGAAGACAGAGCACCTCGACGTGATCCCTGCGAGCCGTGACCCAGGCTGCGAGCTCGGCGAGGTAGCGTTCGCGCCCACCGCCGCGCGGCTTCCACTGGTCGGTGACGAGAGTGACTTTCAATGCAACGCCGATCATACAGCTCACGACCTGCTTGTTGACTGATGTACTTCGCTCTTCGTGATAGAATCTCAACGACTTACGGGGAGGTCGAATTATGTCGAATGGATTTTCTGCTCCGATCACACGGCTCTTGGCCCTGGCGGTGAGCCTGATCTGTCTGTGTGTTCTTCCGGCCAGTGGTCAGCAGACCGTCGGCGCGGGGTTTTTCGGGGGAGCGCCACCCTGTATTGCGGGAAGCAACACCGCACTGATCGACCACAATCACAACGGTCCGACGGCAGACGACCTGCCGGCTTACTTCGAAACGGGGGGGGCCTCCCCGATGCTGACGGCGAGGTTTCCCACCGAAGGATGCTTCAGCGAGGGCTCGAACCAGTTCCCCATCTGGGAGGCCACCAGCGGCAACCCATGGCCGGGGTCGTTTAACTCGATCAACAACATCGCCGGCGGCTTTTTCGAGGCCAACATGGCGAATCAGAACGGTGACCTCATCGGTGGGACCTTTTACCAGGGGTTCAACTCGTATGCAGTAGGCCTGCTTCCAGCCCCAGGCAGAGCAGCCGTGTACGACCGCGTTCAGGCATCCGGTGGCACCATCAACCTGGTCGGCGGCATCCAGGGGTGGGACCTCGATCCGCAGGACGGCACTCCGGATTACATCGGCCTCAGCTGGGCGGGGCTCACCGCGATCGGGAGCTGCCCGGACCACCCCGATCTCGATGACACCATGATGCTCTGGGTGCCGGTGAAGGCATACGAAGGAACCGGCGGCGAACCAGGGGCGGTCACGATCCAGTTCGACCTCAACTGCGACGGCGTCGCCGACAGCGGCTATCCGTCACCGCCGGCGATTGTCCCGGAGGACACGGTGCCGGTCGGTCTCCAGTCGTTCTCGATCGCCGCTCTCCTGCCGTCGAGCCCGGGAGGCTACGCCCTTGCCATCCTCTTTTGCGCCGTGCCCATCGGAGCGCTGCGCCTCGCACGGCGATGGCTTGTGGGGTCCGACAGCTGAGCCGTTTCGACAGCGCGGGAGTATTTGTTGATCGGGTCTTGAGCCCATGAAGTTTCTCGCTGCCTCTTGGATCGTGGGTGGCTTGTCCTTTTTTGCGGCGCGATCCTGGATTGGGGCGCTCGTATTCGGCGAGATCGAGTACACCTTGGCCGTGATGTTGGCCCTGTGTCTGGTGCCGCCTATCCAGGTCCTGGCTCTGACATGGGCGGCGGGTGAGCTCGACCCGCGCTGCTGGCCGGCCGACTGGAGGATGTTTCTCTCTCGTCGTCCAGTGTTGATGCTCTGGGTGATGGAGATCGCCATCCTGTGCCTCTTCTTCGCGGCCTCCGCCGGCTGGCTTGCCCTGCCCTCCGCTGGACTCGGGCTTTTAAAGGTGGGCGCGGGGCTCATGCTGCTCGGTACGGCGGGTGCGTTGTCGGTTTTTCTACGGCGTCAAACGAGATCGTCGGTCGGTGTGCTCGTCGCCGCGAGTGCGCTCATGGGCATGATCTGTTTTGCCTCCGGTGTCGGCCTGCAGTGGCCGCGCCCGTGGCGTCTCTCCCCTGTGATGGCAGGGGTGTTCATTCTCGTCAGTATGCTGCTCGTGCCGTTGCTCCTGCGGGCCGCCCGCGGCATCGGTTCCTGGAAAGGTGGGCCACTCGGATTGGCGGCTGTGCTCGCCGCCGCGGTTTTCAGCACGACTCCGCTCTTCTTCTACCTGCGCCCTTATCTAGGGGCCCACTGGATAGCGCCGGCTCTCGTGCTGCTCTCGTTGGGTGCGGCCTGTGTCTTGACCACGGCCATCGTTGTGCTCGAGCCAAGGGCCGAAGACGAGGCGGAGGTCGTGCGACGGCAGTGGCCAGTGACGATCCGGACAGGAGTGGCCGTGTGGATGGTGCTCGTGGCCAGCTATGCCGTGGTATGGATCGGCGGCGCACAGGCGTTTGGGGCGGGGTGGAACCTCACACCGAGAGGTCTTCTCGAGATCGTTCTGGTACCGGCCGCACAGGCCGTGGCCATCCTGGTGTGGATGTTGATGCAGGGCAGGGAGCGATCGCTCCCGCTCGTGCCGCCGAGGAGGTGGATCCTCGCGGTCGTGGTCGCTGAGATTGTGATGTTGATCCTCGTCTGGTGGTTATGGCCCGCAGGGGATGGACCGGCCTGGACCTGGCTTCCCGTGTGGGCTGGCGTGAAAGGTCTGGTGCTCGGTTTGGCGGTCGTGGTGACGGTGGTCCGTGGTGGCGGACCCCGGCGGGCGGTGATCCCTGGACTCGTTGTGCTCGCAGTTGCGACCGGGGGTCTGACGGTTTGGCACGGCGCGGTCTGGCTCGTCCTGACGGCCGCGCTCAGCGCGGCACTGGCGCCGGGCTGGGGCCGCGACGGCTTGTTGCTCCCGCTGGTGGCAATCACTCCGGCTCTCCTCGTCGCTGTCCCATCGCTGGTTCTCAACCAACGGCCGCTTCAGCTGGGCGTATCGTTGGTGATCACCATCGGTGTTGTGGCGACGAGCCTGCTCTTCGGGTGGCTTCCGCCACCCGCAATAAAGACGCCGTCCGTTGTTGCACAGGAATCAACGGGGTGTTGAAGCCCTTCGATCCGGACCTGGCCACGGCGCCGACCCGGCGCGTTCTGGTGAAGCAAGTCGTCGACCTCCTCCACGTGAGCCACAACCCAGAGCGGGTTCAAAGCTATTGTGATGCAATGCGCAGGGGAGATCGGTTTCCTCCGATCTCCGTGTTGCGCCTCGGTCGGGTCTACATCGTCACCGATGGACACAAAAGGCTTGCTGCCGCGAAAGCTCTGAGAATGGCCGAGATCGATGTCGAGGTCTGGTCCGTTTGGCGATTGGCCCGCGACCTCGCGGGCCAGTCTGCTCGCCATGCTGCGGCGGCGGGAAGAGCCTTCGGAGGCCTTTTCAGAGGTCGTGAGGGCCGGCGAGAGTCCAGGCTCTTTGTCGCGGCGACGGTGGCCCACTGGCGGCGCACGGTGGTTTCCCTCTGGCAATTGGTGAGCGGTCGGTCGAGAGGGAGTTTGTAGACCAGCGCCTCCGGCGGCACGTGCCGGGCACAACATTGTGCCAGTACACCCTCGCGGTATCCGGTAGCCCCGCGCACAATGTTGATGCCGGGCAATGCTCGGGGAGCTCGTTGCGGTGGTGATCTTCAGCCCACGAGGGAGGCCGCCGATCGCTCGAGCAGCGTCGTTGCAGTCGCCCCGGTTCTTTTCCGCGCGACGGCGCTGTTCGTGCGTCGCTGGGCCGCTCCGGGGTGCCGGACAGGCACCCCGGGCGGACCAGAAGGCCGGTTGCTGCGGAGAACCGCGCTTCGGCCCGGCAGACCGACCCGGTTGAGTTCGCGTTGCGGCGATGAAGCCGCTGAAGGCCCTCGTGCCCGACAGCAATGGTTCTCCGGAGCGTCACGCCGCCGGAGTGCCCGCAGCAGGCTTCGCCTGTCCCTTCGACCTGCGACGGCCGGCGTTGCTGCCGCTTCTGGCCTTCGGCCAGCTCGTCGCTTCGCTGTTGCGAAGCTCCTCGGCGCTCGGGCTTCGTAGCCGCAACGGGCCGGTTCTTCCATCGACCTCCCCGTGGATTGCCACCCTTCACATTGTGCAGATGGCCTGCGGCCGCACAATATGAAGAATGGCACGCCCCACCGGAAGCGCCGTCTCGTTCTCCGCAGCGGCAACGGAGCCGATCAGAGAACCAACGAAAGCGCCTCCGGTGGCACGTGCCTCAATACTCGTAAAGCCACTGGCCGGCGCTGTCGTAAACCGAAAAGTCGTACTCGCCGTCCATTGCACCCAGCGTCGAAAGGCTGCTCTGATGCAGGGTGTCCATGGAGCTCATGACGGTATCGAACTGGCTGTCCGACATCCCGCCCCCATTCGTTGCTCCCTGCCATCCGCCGCCGCTGAAGGGGGATGCCCATCAAGCCGCCTGTTGCTGTGCACAGGCCTGCTGCCCCTGGCGCTGATCCTGACCCAACAGGGACTTCACGGATTCACAGAAGGCTCGAATCGGGCTGAAGAACGTCGTCAGGTCGTGGAGGACTCCAGGAACCGCTCCCGACAGGACAAACGTTTCAACTTGCCGCTGTCGGTGGTTGTGATGGCGCGTGGCGGTAGGAGGAGCACCCGATCGACCGGGTAACCGGCCTCGGCCAGCCGCCGCCTGATGCTGTGCTGCAGTTGGTCGCGGGCTGTGGGCTCGGTGAGTCCCGTCTCGGCGAGGATTGCTACCTGCTCGGTTGAGGTTGCCTCGTCGACGAGGGACAGTGCGACAACCCGCCGGGCGCGCACGCCTGGCACATCCGCCACCGCCTGCTCGAGGTCTTCGGGCGAATAGTTGCGGCCGCCGACGATCAGGACCTCCTTGAGCCTGCCGGTGACGTGCAACTCGCCATCGACCAGATAACCAAGATCTCCCGTGTGCAGCCAGCCGTTCTTGAGCGCTTCTCGGGTCGCGTCGGGCCGATTCAGGTAGCCGGTCATCATCGTGGCGCCGCGGATGACGATCTCGCCGATGTGCCGGTCATCGACTGGGTGCTGTTCCCGGTCGACGACAGCTACCTCGACCCCCGGCAGGGGATGACCGACTGAAACAAAAGAGCGTGTGCGCGGTGTGGTTTTCGACGGGGGCCCTGCGCGGCCGGTGCTCTCGAGGGTTTCGAGATCCACGGTGTCGAATAGGGGTCCGCGCCCAAGCGGCGGCATGGTCGCCGCGAGACCGTTCTCTGCCAGGCCGTAGGTCGGCACCAGGCTCGATCGCCGGAACCCGCTCGCCGCGAATCGGGTGGCGAAGTTTTCGAGGGCCTGTGCGGTGACCATTTCCGCGCCGACCAGGGCGATACGAACCCGGCTCAGGTCGAGACTCTCGGCCTCTGCCTCGCGGATGCGGCGGGCGCAGAGCTGGAACGCGGAGGGCGGTCCGCCGGTGACCGTTGCGCCGGTCTCGGTAAGCGCCTGCAGCCAGATGCCTGGGCGGAGTGCGAAGTCTTCGTTTCTGAGCATCGTGACGTGCCGGCCGATGAATGCCGGGGTGAGCAGGAAGCCGATCAAACCCATGTCGTGGTACAGCGGCAGCCAGGACACCGCGCAGTCAACGGCGGCGTCGAGCTCGAGGCTGCTCGCGATGCCCTCGATCTGTGCCATCACCGCGGCGTGGCGGAGCTGGACCGCCCGCGTCGGCCCGGTCGTACCGGATGTGAGCTGGAGGAAAACGGTGTCGCTTTCATCCGCGGTGGGGGCGATGTCGGGAGCGGTTTCGGGGAGGTCCCTGCGGCTGACGATCGAAAGGTCCGTGCCGTTGGCCCCCCGTTGAGCCCGCGCCTCGGCTGCTTGTGATTCGGGTACGAGGAGCGTCGTTGCTTCGAGTGATCGCATGCGGTCGAAGAGAGAGGCCACCATGGTCTCGTCCCCGGCAAAGGAGCGAATGGGTGCGGTCGCGGCCGGCACGACACCGCTCAGTACGGCGCCGAAGAAGGCGCCGACGAAGTCTTGTCCGTTGGGTAATGCGAGCACCACCCGATCACCGCGGGCGAGCCCCCGCTCAGCAAGCAGGGCGGCCCACCGGCACGCCAGACGCCAGGTCGCCTCATAGGTCAAGGAGGTCGTCTCCCCACCCCGCCTTGAGCAGGCAACGTACAGTGCCTCTGGTTGGGATAACGCGCGCTCGGCGAGCAGGGCGGCGAGAGTCCGCATCAGTCGGTTTCGGCCCCGCCGGTCCGCGCGCGCAGGGCGGCGATCTCCTCCTCAAGCGCGGCGCATCGCGCTCGCAGCTCTCGGAGCTGATCACGAAGCTCGGGCAGACGGGCCGTGAGCGCCGCTGCTCGGAGGGTCCTTTCGGCCGGCAGAGCCGGTGATCCCATCCAGTAGCCGCCCTTGATGTCGTCCGGGACGCCGGACTGAGCAGCGACGCGCATATCGGGTCCGACAGAAACGTGGTCGGAAATTCCCGCCTGGCCTCCGATCTGGGTGCGATCACCGATGGTCACCGAGCCAGCCAGTCCGGCTTGGGCGACGAGCACACAATCTTCCCCGACGTCGCAGTTGTGGGCGACCTGGACCAGGTTGTCGACCTTGGTGCCGCGTCGGATGACGGTCCGGCCGATCGTGGCCCGGTCGATCGTCGCGCATGCCCCGATCTCGACATCGTCCTCGATCTCGACGATGCCGATCTGAGGGATCTTGTGGTACCGGCCGTCGGCGTCCCTGGAGTAGCCGAAGCCGTCACCGCCAATCACGGCGCCGGAGTGGATGAAAACTCGCCGACCGATGGTGGTTCCGGCGTAAATGGTTGCATTCGCGAAGACAACGGTGTCCTCACCAATCGTCACGTCGGCGCCGACGACGACGTTGCTGTGGATCTCGACGCCGGCGGCCAATCGGGCGCCGGCCGCGACCTGGGCCCCGGCAGCGATGAAGACCCCTTCACTTACCAACGCTGCCGGAGAGATGATGGCTCCCGCTTCGACTC
The DNA here is from genome assembly GCA_964497785.1 of uncultured Thermoanaerobaculia bacterium. Taxonomy (GTDB): domain Bacteria; phylum Acidobacteriota; class Thermoanaerobaculia; order Thermoanaerobaculales; family Sulfomarinibacteraceae; genus CAZCEX01. The sequence goes on from CAZCEX010000003.1 coordinate 9,800, forward strand.
CGGCGGCCGGTTTGCGGCGGGGGTGGAGCAGGTGGAGGAGCTCGACCAGCGCAGCGCGCGGATCGGGGACCAGAATGCAGTTGACGCCTTCGATCTCGAGCCCGGGGGTCGTGACGCAGGCGCTGACTGGCGAACCCTCGAGGTCTTTCATCGTCTGCTGCGTCCAGACGACGCAGAGCCCTCCCTGCCGCGGAGATTCGGCTGGGCATACGCAGGACACCTCGGTGTCGGCATTTCCGATCAGTCGGCCGCCGATGTGTTCGGCAATCGATTTCAGGGTCATGGTCATTGCCGTGATCCTCCTCGCTGATCCTCAGTTCTGCGCGCGACGCAGGACGAGCGTTGCGTTCGTACCACCGAAGCCGAAGCTGTTCGACATCACGAGCTGCAGATCTGCCGCGGTCGTCTCGCCAACGAGCTCGAGGTCGCCGAAGGCCGGGTCGGGCGGATCGAGGTTGATTGACGGGGCGATGAAACCGCGTTCGAGCATCACGAGGCAGTGGATGACCTCCTGCGCCCCAACGGCTGCAAGGGCGTGGCCGTTCAAAGACTTGGTGGACGAGAGCATGGGCATCGCGGGGTGAAATACTGTGCGCAACGCCTCGGCCTCGGCGAGGTCGCCGGCGACGGTCGATGTCGCGTGCGCGTTGACATAGTCGACATCCTCCGGGGCGACCGCGGCGTCGTTGAGGGCGGCCGTCATGCACGCCGCAGCGGCGGCGCCGTCCACTCTCGGAAGGACCATGTGGTATTGATCCGAGTTGGCGGCGAAACCAATGACCTCGGCGTGGATCGAGGCCCCACGAGCGACCGCCCGGTCCCAGTCCTCGAGCACGACGATGCCTGCCCCTTCTGCGAGTACGAAACCGTCTCGGTCGGCGGCGAATGGTCGTGATGCTCTTTCGGGCTGCCGGTTGAAGCGGGTCGAAAGAGCGGTGCGCATGGCGCCGAAAGCGCCCGCAACCACCGGGTTGATCTCCTCACCGCCGCCGGCGACCGCGACATCGAGCCGGCCGTCCTGGATGAGCTCGTAGGCGTGGCCGATCGTATGGCTCGAGGTCGCGCAGGCGGAGCTCAGAGAGTAACTCCGACCACCGATCTTGAGGGCATGTGCCACCGTGGCGCTGGGCGAGCTGCTCATCGTTTTCAGGACGGCGTACGGGCTGATCCGGCGCGCTCTTCCGGCGAACAGGCGGGTCGCCCCTTCGTGGATGGCCATCGCCCCGCTGATGCCACTGCCGATGATGCATCCGGTTCGACGGCTCGCCAGGCTCTCCTGGTCGAGGTCCGCATCCTTTACCGCTTGTTTGGCCGCCAGGGTGCAGTAGAGCGACGCCTCGGTCATGCCCAGGAGCTGCTCCTGGTCGAGGTCGCTGCTCGCTGCTAGATCACGGCCTCCCCGAACCCTGCCGGCGACGGTGCTCGCGAGACCGAGGTCTGCCCACTCAGACACGGCGACGATCCCCGAACGTGCCGTCTCGAGGCTGGCGGCGACCTCGGCCATGCTGTTGCCGAGGCTCGAGATAATGCCGGCGCCTGTGATCGCGACCCGTGCCACCGGTCAGTCTCGGTCGGCGATCAATCGCTCGATCAGCGTGGCGACGTCTCCGAGAGTGGTGAGGCCGGTCAGGTCGTCGTCGGAGATGCTGATGTCGAGCGCTTCTTCGAGCCTGATGATGAGGTCGACTGTGCGCAATGAACTCATTCCGAGGTCATCACGGAGCCGGCTGTCTGGAGCCAGCAGAGGAGAACCCGATTCGAGATCGAGGGTGGCCACGAGTTCAGCTGTGAGCCGATCCCACACCCGTTTCTGCATGCCCTCACCTCGTCCTTTCTGATGACCTTGGAGGGTCGGCCAGTCGTACCGAAACCTCTCCATTTGGGGGGCAGATGATACCACGCTGAGTGTGTCTCCTGATCTTTTGAAAACGCCTGGTGAGTTCCTCCGTATGGTGATCGGCGTCGAGCAATCCGGACTGTTCTGGAAGGGGAAGGGGACTGTCACAGACGATGGCAACGCGGGCGAAGGGCAAGGGCATGTAAAGGCCGGACCAAGTTCCGGGGAAGACGATCGAGCGACTGGCGGAGGCGGCGAGCGCGTGCAGCGGCCGACCGGTCAGCATGGCGCAGGCTACAGCGCCACTCTTCGCCACCCCGGCTGGACCCAGAGGGCCGTCGACCACTATCGCGGCAGGTGTTGTTGAACTTTTGAGGTGGTGTACGAGACCCCGAAGCGCCTCCGTGCCGCGATGACGGCTCGACCCGCGCACCACCGTGCAGCCGAGTTGCTCGAGCACGATTGCGGCACGGTCGCCGTCCCGCCCGACGGTTACGAGAACGGTGAAGCGGGCGTCGGCCAACAGACTGCCGAGGGCCAGGGCGTCGCCCTCGCACAGAGCGAAAATCTCTTGATCAAAAGGATAATGGCGGGCTTTGATCACCGACCCGTCTGCAAGAAGAGCGTCGGCTCGCAGCGTTCGACAGTGCAAGCGGTAGGCGGCGGCCGTTGCAATGAGGGCGAGGCGTAGGGTGCAACCCGGGCCTTCGTAAACCACTGAGCAGTCGCTCACGCCCGCCGGGCGACGGAAAGGATGGCCTCGGTTGCGCGCTCGAGGCTTGCGCCGCCGTGCAAGCTCTGCGAAACGCGGCTCAAACTCGACACCATGTCGGCCATTCGACTGCGGTTGTCGAGGATCGAAAGAGCCTCGGTGGCGATTGCCTCCGGGGTCGCTGCTTCCTGCTTGAACTCGGGGACCGTGGGCCTTCCGAGAATGAGGTTGGGCAGACCAGCCGTATAACCGCTCATCAGCCCAAAGCGAATTGCGGTCTTGACGATCGCATCGGTGACCGCAGAGATCTTGTAGACGATCACCATCGGCACGCAGAGGAGGGCGGCTTCGAGGGAGGCAGTCCCCGACGCCGTGATGACGAGGTCCGAAGCGCGCATTGCGTCGAGGCTCGTGCCGCCGACCACCATGTTGTCGGCAAGGCCGTGGCGGGAACATTCAGACATCACAGCGGGGCCGAAATCGGGTTCGGCGAGTGGCACGAGGAATTTTGTCGCCGGAAAGTGATTGCACAGCCGGCGGGCGGCCCCGAACAGGATCGGGGCCAATCTCTCGACCTCGTAGGTTCGGCTCCCGGGGAGCAGGGCGATGGTCGTGACGTCGTTCGCGATGCCGAGCTGTTGCCGTGCAGCGGCCTTGTCGGCCTCGGTGCGCGGTGCGAGCTGTTCGGCCAGGAAGTGACCGACGAAGGTCACTGGGGTGCCGAAGGCGGCGGCCCGACCGTAGACCTCCTGCTCGGTTGGGAAACACGTCAGAATACGATCGAAGCACGTGGTGGTGAAGGCCGCGAGCGCCCCCCAGACCCACACCTGCGGGGGGAAGAAAGAAACGGTCGGGATGCCGCGTACCCGGAGCCATCGTGCCAGGCCGACGTTAAAAACGTCATTGCCGATGAGCACGGCGACATCCGGCGGTGTGGTGGTGACGCGACAACGAACCGCCTTGAAGACCCCCCACAGAGAGGGCAAGGTGACCAGAGCTTCGCTCACTCCTACTGTGCCGAGGTGATTGGTCGCGGCGCCGAGGTCGACCCCGGCTGTAGCCATGCGGTGACCACCGATGCCCCAGAGCTCGATTTCTTTGACGCGTGCTTTGAGAGCTCGCGCCAGCCACGCTCCCGCGGCATCTCCTGAGACCTCGCCTGCAGCGATGAAGACCCTCATTTTGGGTCTGCCGCTGCGTGATCGCATGTCCCGGGGTCGTCGAACTGCGCTGCGAACAGAGTCCGAAAATCCGGACTGGTTCGCATGAGTTCCTCGAGGGAGCCATCAGCTGCGATACGCCCGGCCTGGAGCACGATGATGCGCGGCACTCGGCGAATGGTCGAAAGGCGGTGAGCCATGACGATCACGGTGCGTCGTGCGAGCCAGGGCTCAAGATCGCGGAGGATGTGTGCTTCGGATTCGCTATCGAGGGCGCTCGTCGCCTCGTCGAGGACGAGGACCGCGGGATCCGAAACAATCGCGCGCGCCAGGGCCAGCCGTTGCTGCTGGCCGCCCGAGATGTCGCGGCCGGCCTCGGCGACGGGAGTGTCGGCGCCGCGTGTATCGTCTGCGATCACCGATGTCAGGCCGGTGAGCCGGATGGCCTCTTCGACCGCCGTTATCGGGGCATCCCACGACCCGTAGCGAATATTGGCGGCGATCGACCCCCTGAATACGAATGGTTTCTGTTCGACGACGCGCACCTGGCGCCGGAGGGTCGCCCTTGGCCAGGCGGCGATGTCTGCGCCGTCGAGAAGGATGTGACCCGCGTCGGGTTCGCGAAAGCGGATGAGAAGAGCGGCGAGCGTGCTCTTGCCGCTGCCGCTCTCTCCGACGATTGCCACCCTTTCGCCGGCCTCAATCCGAAATCTGAGGTCGTCGAGCACCGGGTGATCGGAGAGGTAAGCGAAGTGCACGCCGTCGATCTCGATTGCAGCGCCGCTTTGAAGGGCCGGGCCGTCGTCACCGACCGACATGTCGTCGCTGTCGCCGGTAGGCAGATCGAGGATCGTGGTGATCCGTTCGGCGGCGGCCAGCGAACGCTGCAGGATGCCGTGCATCTCGGCGAGTCGCCGCAGGGGTTCGATCATCTGCCCGGCATAGAGGCAGAAGGCCAGCAGACTGCCTGCCGACAGGGCGCCTGCCGTGACCTGGCTGGTTCCGAACGCGATGGCGGCGACAAAGCCGAGAGTTGCGAAAAGGAAGACCGCGGCGATGAGCAGGGCCGACCAGGTCTGGGCGCGCACGACCTTGCGTCGGTATCCGGCATTGTGGTCGGCGAACCTCCGTGACTCATACCCTTCGTTGGTGTAGCCCTTGACAGTGGTGAAGCCTTGCAGCTGCTCCTGAAGCGTTGCGCTCAGAGAACCCATTTCTTGCTGGGCGACTTGTCCCCAGTGCCTGATGGTGGCGCCGACGGAGCGCATGACCAACGCCACCAGGGGAGCAAGAACAAAGGCAACCGCGGCCAGACGGGGGTTGAGAACGAACATCATGGTCAGTGCTCCGGTCATCAAAAGACCGTCGCCGATGAGTCGTTTGAGCAGGATTTCGGCGAAACCGGACAGCATGCCTGCGTCCTGGAGGACCCTTGCCATCAGGTCGCCGGTAGTGAACCTGGTCAGCTGACTCGGCTCTTGCTCGAGCAGACGATCGACTGCCTGGCCGCGTAGATCCTCGACAAGGCGTTGATTGATGTCCGCGAGCAGAGTACGGGAGAGAAAAAGGAATAGGGAGATCATGGCCGTGACTGCCAGGGCAACAGCAACCCACCGGGCGCCCGTTTGGTTGCCGTCGACCAATGGTCCTTCGACCCAGCTTTTGATGACCCACGGAAGGGCGAGCTGGGCGGCGCCGAGCCCGGCGAGACAGGTCACGGCCAGTGCGACTCGCATCGGGTAGGCGAGGCACATCGTGGCCAACCGGGTAAGCAGGTGCATCGATGTCACAGCGGGGATATCCTAACCTGTCGCAGCAAAACCTGGACCTGGTTCACATCTGCTCTGCTAGACTCCGGCCATCTGGAAACGGAGTCATGAGGTGACTATTGGAATACGAGAGGTCTGCGGCCATGACCCTGTACGACGCGGGCATGTCGCTGGCGGTGGCGGCGGTATTGGCCCCGCTCGAGCGCCTGCGGGTCCTCGGGGGCGCCGCCGAACAGGCCGACCTCGAGCAACGTCTCGGGAGGTCGCCCATGGCGCCCCGAACTGCGCCTGCCCGAGTCCTGATTCACGCGGTGTCGGTTGGTGAGGTGGCCGCTGCCGGGGCGTTGATCGCCGCCGTCGGCGCCATCGACCGCGATATCGGATTCGTCGTGACGAGCGGTACCGTCGCGGGTCGTGAAGCCGCATCGAGACTCACTTCGTTTCTCCCGGCGATCGAAAAAGTGAGCTACCTGCCGTGGGATCGGTGGCGGTCTCTGCGGGGGTGGCTCGAGAGGGTACGGCCCGACGCGACGGTCCTGGTCGAGGCCGAAATCTGGCCCAATCTCCTGCATATCTGCCGCGTCATGAGGATTCCGGTCGTGATCGTCAACGGGCGTATCGGTGCTCGAGACGTTGCCCGCTATCGACTCGCACGCGGGTTCTTTGCTGGCCTCCTAAATACGATCGAGTGGGTCGGCGTTGCGAGTGAAAGGGACCGGGAGAGCTACATCGCGATCGGGGCGGCGCATCAACGGGTCGAGGTGGTGGGCAACCTGAAGGTCGATGCGCCGATGTCGAAGAATGACATTCCGGCAGGCTGGATCCGGGTCCTGGAGCAGAAGCCGGGTGCTTTGATCGTCGCCGGCAGCACGCACGCCGGGGAGAACCGCCGGTTGTTCGAGGCCTTTCGCGGCTTGCGCCTCAACCATCCCGAAACCCGATTGATCCTCGCGCCCCGTCACCCTGAGCGTTTCCGGGACGATCGCATCGGGGCCGGAGATCTGCGCGTCGCACGCTGGTCGCAGGGTCCGTGCTCAGAGTGGGACGTTCTGGTCGTCGATCGTATCGGAGTGCTCGCCGGTCTCTACCGTTGGGCAGACGTGGCGTTCATCGGTGGCAGCCTGATTGATCGTGGCGGCCACAACCCGCTGGAGGCTGCGGCCGCGGGTGCTGCGACCGTGATCGGTCCGTGCCACGAGAACTTTGGCGAAATCGTGGAGGATCTTCGCGATACTGGTGGCATCCACGTGCTCGCCGATACCAAGGTGACCTCTTTGCGCGTCAGCTTCGAATATCTGCTCGCCGACCCAGTCCGGCGGGCCAACCTGGGCCGCAGGGCCCGGCGCTATCTCGAGAGCCACCGGGGCGTCGCCGATCGATGCGCGCGAAGATTGGTGCAAAGCCTCACTGAGGCTTCTTCCAACGGTCATGCATCCAAAGGTACTGGTCGGGATACGCCCTGATGACCTGCTCCATCGACCGGTTCATCTCTTCGGTGAGCCGTAGGACCTCCGCCTTCTCGGTTGTGGCGACTCGCGCGAATATCGGCTCTCCCATCCATCCGGTGAACCGGAGGGCGCCGGTGCGGAGGCAGGCGACCACGACGATCGGGCGCTCGTAGCGCACCGCGAGCAATGCCGGCACGGGCGTGGTCAGGGCCGGGCGACCGAAGAACGGAGCGGCGACGCCGCCGAGAGTGTTCTGGTCGGCGAGGATGGCGGCCGAGCGCCCGCGCCCGAGGTGGTGCTGCAGCTTCATCAGGGCGTTCCACTTGTCGAGAAAGACCTGGCCGGTTTCGTCACGGCTCCGGGCGAGCAGGTCTTCGATGAAGCCGTTGTCGAGCGGACGCACGGGAATGACCAGAGGGATGCCGACGGCGGCGGCGACGTAGGGGAGCAGCTCCCAGTTGCCGATGTGGGGGGTGACGAAAATGCAGCCTTCGTATTGCTCGTGCAGTTTTTTGGTGGTGGTGAATATCGCCTCGGCCTCTGGTGACCGGCGGCGCATCCACTCACGGGCGTTGGGGGCGAGCAGGTGGCCACGCAGCTTGACGACCTCGGGCATGCTCGTAAGGGCGAAGGAACGGAAGCTCGCTTGCGCGATGCGGTGGGTGTCGTCGTCGCCGAGCGCATGGTGGACATTGGTGTTGGCCAATCGCCGGCGCCGGGGCAGCAGCCAGTAGGCGCCGGTTGCGACCACCGCCGCCAGGGGTGTCAGCAACCACATGGGGAGGCGTCGAGCCAGGACGAGCAGTCCATAGACGATCCCGTACTGCAGGCGTTCGACTTGTCCCCGATCAGTCATGGTCCCCCAATCGTGACGCACGGGCGACGACGGCCGAGGACTGACCGCCGAGACCGTAGGAGACCGACAGGAAGCGACGCCCGGAGCAGACCCGCTGAGTCGGCGCGATCCGGGCCTCGGCGAACTCGGGATCCGGCGTCGAGAAGTTCAAAGTGGCAGGAACCTTGCCGCGGCGTGCCGCCTCGATCCCGATGATGACCCCGTACAGATCTCCCGCCGCCCCCATGTGGCCGGTGTGGGGCTTGAGGGCGCAGAGTGGGGCGGAGGTCCCGGCTTCACGGCAAAGCTCGGCGACCGAACGCAGCTCAGCCTGGTCACCCTTGCGCGTCCCGCTGCCATGCACGTTGATGAAGCCGATGTCGCCGGGTTGGAGGTCGGCCTCTGCCAACGCCTGCTGCATACACCGCAGGGTGACGCAGTTGCCAGGAGCGAGGTTTGGCGATGTCTCGCGACAGTTGCTCGAGGTCTCGATCTCCCCCAGGATTCGTGCGCCGCGTTCCTGCGCCGCGGAGGCGAGCTCGAGCACCAGAGCGGCGCCGCCCTCGCCGGCGATGAACCCGTCCCGCCGGCTGTCCAGAGGTCGGAAGGAAAGCTCGCCGTGGCGGCAGCGTGAGAGCAGGCCGATGCCGGCCATCTCCATAATAGGAACCAGGTCGAGCCAGCTTCCGGAGGCCACGACTACGGCCAGATCGGTGCGGTTGTGGCGAATGCTGCGGAAAGCGAGATCGAGGGCCTGGTTGCCGTTCGGCGAATGGCTCGCGAGAGTTGTGCCCGGGCCGGTGAGCCCGAATGCGGCGGTCACGATGCTGAACGGGTTGTTGGCCAGCGTCGAGAGCAGGAAGAACGGGTTAACCCGGTCGATGGCGTTCCGGTTGAGCTTTTCGCTGTCGAGGGCGCCCCCCGGCCCGCGTGTGGCGGATCGCATGGCAGGGGCCAGTCCCCTGCAGTCTGCGGTCGTGAGATCGCCGGTCGCCAGGTAGAGCGACCGCCGATCCGAGGCCATGCTCTCCGGCGGCGCCGCCTGGGTGATGGCGTCGTCGGCGGCGATGAGTGCCAGCAGAGCGCCGCGGTTGAGGAACCTGAGCTGGCCGCGAAGGTGGCCGGGGAGGTTGTTCGGGCATTCGATTTCGCCGACCCTGCCGGCCCAGCGAGCCCAGGCAGGCAGGTCGGCCGCTGGTCCTTCGCTCAGGGCAGAGACGCCACCGGCAACCGCCCTCCAGTTCGCTTGCACGCTGCGACCGGCGGGCGTGATGAGCCCCATGCCGGTGACGGCTACTCTATCCTGCGTCAAGGGTGTCCCCACAGATCAGGCCGATGCTTACCGCAGCGGTGTGTATTTGAAACGCCAAAACGCCAAGAACGCGAAGAAAAGAAAAATCAATTGAGTAAAATCTCTGCGTCCTTTGCGCCTTTGCGCCTTTGCGTTTCATTCCTTTTTGCCCCCTCCGACTCACCACGAATTCTCCCGGATGAGGTTGTTGAAGAGACGGCGATGGCTGTCGGGGTCGGCGATCTCTGAAAGGGCAACGATCCGTCCCGAAAAATCCGCCTTGATCTTGTTGTCGCCGGCAACGGTTCCGAGGCCGCGGTACGAGCGCCGTCCGTCCGCGATGGCGCCTCGAGGTCTGAGTTCGAGCTCGACCCGGTCCCCGGGAAGGGCGAAGCCGTAGTAGCCGCAGCGCTCGATGCTGTCGACCAGGAGCCAGTGCTCGAAGTCTGACGAGGCCGCCTCCATCCACCCCGCGAGCTGGCTGAGGGCCTCGAGGAGGAGGGCGCCGGGCATGACCGGGCGATTGGGGAAGTGGTGCTCGAGGAAATCTTCGGACATCGCGACGTTCTTCACCGCCCGGATCCCGTCCGTTGCTGACCAGCTCGTGATGTGGTCCACCATCAGGAAACGCATGACAGGAACCTCCAACGTTTACATTTCATTCAACCAGCCTTTTTGCGGTCGGCGATAGCGCCGCTTCTGAAGCGGCCCGTCCGCATCAGGAACTCGCGCTCCAGCGCAGCGGGGTCGACGTCGTGAAAATGACGGTAGATGACCCGCTCGATGGTGGCGTGACGAATACCTGCGACATCGATCCACGCGCGGCCGAGGGAGTCTTCTCTTCCCTCAGCGAGAATTTCTCCGCCCACCTCGACGGTCGTGCCGGGAGCGAGAGCAGGCTCCTGCAGGGTCGCGCCTTCGACCAGACAGACGATCGCGGCGAGGCGAAAATCGTTGCTGTGGATGACGGCCCAGCCGAGCAGCTGGACCATGGCCTCGATGAGCATCGACGCGGGCACGATCGGTGAGCGTCCGTCGCTGCCGGCGAGCACCGAAGACCGGCCGAAGGCCGCCTGGCCGAGGATTCGTCGACCTTTTTCGAGGGCCAGTACACGATCGAAGAGGAGAAACCGCATGCTTCAACTCGCTTCGCCGGGCGGCGGCCACCGCCGGTTCGAACCACCAAGGTTCGAATCAGTCATCGTAGCGTGCCAGGCACAGGCAGGCGTTCTGCCCGCCGAAGCCGAAGGAGTTCGAAAGCGCGATCCGGCCATTGGCACGGCGGGCCCCATTCGGAACGACGTCGAGATTGCATCGGGGGTCGGGGGCGGTGGAGTTGATGGTTGGCAGGATGATCGAGCGGTCGAGCCCGATCAGGGTCAAGACTGCTTCGATGGCGCCCGCGGCGGCGATCGTATGGCCGAGCATTGACTTGTTGGCACTGACCGGCACTGCGGCGGCGCGCGGCCCGAAGACCCGGTGCAGCGCTCTGGCCTCGCTGAGGTCGCCTTGAACGGTCGAGGTGCCGTGGGCGTTGACGAAGTCGACGTCCCCCGGCTGTCGGTCGGACTCCTCGAGGGCGCGGGTCATCGCCAGGACTGCGCCCTGCCCGTCGGGGCAGGTGTCGGTGATCCGATAAGCGTCTGCCGAGTCGCCGTATCCCAGGACCTCACCGAGGATCGTGGACCCGCGCGCGCGGGCATGCTCCAGCTCTTCGAGCACGATGACGCCGGCGCCTTCCGAAAGTACGAAGCCGCTTCGGCGGCGATCAAATGGTCTCGAGGCCGCCTCGGGCGAGTGGCGGCCTTCGGCGAGGGCTCTGAGCAGGACAAAGCCGATGAAACCGACGAAGTTCATATTCGATTCGCAACCGCCGGCGATGGCGACATCGCAGCGTCGATCACGAATCAGACGAAATGCTTCGCCGATGGCCTGCGTCCCCGCGGCGCAGGCCGAGCTCACAGACAGGCAGGGGCCATTGCAATGGAGACGTTCGGCGAGCCAGGCAGCCGCCATGTCCGGCTTGCGGCGTAAGAACTGGAGCACGTCGTAACCGCCGGCGGCGAGCAGGCCGCGGCCATCGCAGACGCCGTTGTCATCGATGAAACGGTGAACGAGCTCGAGGTCCTGGACCTTCGGGTTCTCACCGTGCGAGCCCACGGCGACGGCGACAGCGTCTGGGTTGGGCACGCGGTCGAGTCGGGCCTGGAACGCCGCCTCGTCGGCGGCTGCCATGAGGAGCCGAAGACCACGGCCCGTCAGCCTGTCACTACGCCCGGGTTCGAGTGCTTCGAGCCACGCGTCCTCGACCTCGCCGCCGATCGTGCAGGGCAGGCCGGTCGTATCGAAGGAGCGGATGGGTCGGATTCCGGACAGGCCCTCGGCGGCCTTGTTGAAGGTCTCTTCGGCGCCGCGGGCCAGCGGCGTCACCATGCCGAAGCCCGTTGCCACCACCCGCCGCGTTGGTTGGGTGTGAGCCTCCACCCCTCACCTCGAATGGATCACGCCGGCCCGCTGCCGCGCGTCGACAACCACTGCCTGATGAGCTCGTCGCCGTCCTCGTATCGGGCGGGGTCTTTGCATGCTGTGCAGATGACGTGGGTTCCGTCCTGGCATGCCCAGTCCGCCGCGCCGCAGTCACAATGATCGGGAAGGCTCGCGAGGATGTCGGTGACCGCGCCGGCGATCGCGCCCACTGTGATCAACGCCGGAACCTGGTCGATATCGAGGCTCGCCGAGGCCTCAGGGACAGCGGATGGGCTGTAGCGGAGCCGCAGGAGATTGGCGCCGCGGTCGGTCACCCGTCCGGCGTCGTCGATCGTCGTGCCTTCGCCAAAAAGCTCTTCGGCGTGCTCGAGGAAGAAGTGGCGCGCCATCTTGATGCCGAAGATCTGCTCGAGGCGGTAGTTGATGTCGAGGAAGTCGAGGGACTCGGCGCCGAGGTCGGCGACACAGGAGTTTTCGGGCTGAACCGTGGCTTCATCCAGGCGTAAGGTGTCTGCAACGACCGCCTGGACCTCGATCAGCACTCTCTTTGGGTCGATCAGGTTGTGCATCCCGCTTGCCTCCCGGTTCATCCTAATCGAGCGCACAGGCGATTGCCCAGGCCCCGGTCGACGACGAGGGTCTGGCCGCGGATGGCGCGGGCTGCCGGCGAGCAGAGGAAGAGTACGACGTCGGCGATCTCTTCGCCGGTCACGAAGGTGTCATCGGGGAGGTGCTCGACCTCCGGCCACTCGAGCCGCAGGGTCTTGAGCGAGTCGGTGCGTGCCAGGCCCCCGCAGACGGCGTTGACCCGGATGCCGCAGTCGGCGAGAGTCTCTGCCGAGTCTCGCACGACCGCCTCCATCGCGGCCTTCATCACGCCGAGGGGGTAGGACGGCAGGTGGAAGCGACCGCCGAGGCTGGAGACGAACACCACCGATCCGGCCGACTGCTCGAGCAGTGGTTTGGCCTCGCGAATGCATGTCAGGTTGCCGATGAGATTGGTATCGATGAGCTGGCGCAGCTCGCGCCCGAGTAGTCTTTCGACCGGTTTGAACGGAGCGCGAGCCGCGTTGAGCACGAGAAAGTCCAGCCGGCCGTATTCTTCACCGATACGGGCAAAAAGCCCCTTGACCTCGTCTGGTTTCGAAATATCCGCTCGCACGGCAATGGCGCGTCGGCCGAGGTGGCGGATGAACTGCAGGTGGTTGTCGACAGCATCTTCGGAGGCGCCCGTTCGGCGGTGATTGAGGACCACGTCAGTCCCGGCCTCGGCAAAGGCTCGCGCTATCGCGCTGCCGATGCCGCGTGAGCTGCCGGTGACCAGCGCAATGCGGTTTTCGAAGGTCATATTCAAGGCGGCGATGCTATCGGTGGCCCTTTGGTGTGTCAAGAAGTCTGCGGGGAAGGGGTCTGCGAACTCTCACCTGCGGCGACCTCGGCGGGATGCTCGTTCCCCAAGGCGTCGGTGAAGTGTGGGCGGGCTACCTCGCCCTGACTGTGCGATTCCGGCCTTCGTCTTTGGCGCGGTAGAGAGCTGCGTCTGCCAAACGGAGGAGGTTTTCGGCGGTTTGTGGATTGCAGCTCGTGATGTCGGCGACGCCGACGCTGATGGTGATCTTCACGCCCTCCAGGCTGCTGCCGAAGCCCGCTCCTTCGACGGCGCGCCGGATCCTTTCGCCAACCTCGACGGCACCTTCCCGATCCGTGGCCGGGAGCACGACGAGAAACTCCTCGCCTCCATAGCGGCCGATCAGATCCTCTCCGCGCAGCTCGCCTTGCATGATCGCGGCTGTTCGTTCGAGGACCTTGTCGCCCGCCGCGTGGCCGAAGCGGTCGTTGACCTGTTTGAAGTGGTCGAGGTCGATCATCAGGACTGCCAGGTCGTGATCGTGACGTCTCCCCCGGTGGAGCTCCTTGTCGAGCGACTCGAGGATGTGCCTGCGGTTGAAGACCCCCGTCAGACCGTCGGTGATGGAGCTGATGAACAGCGCCTCGTTGGCGGCATTGAGCTGACGGGCGGCGGCCTCGAGGGCGTTGTTGACGCTTTCCAGGGTCTCCTGCTGGCGTAGGATCTCTCCGTTTTTTTCTTCGAGTAAGCGATGGCTCCGTCTGACAGCCCGGGAGCGGCTCCAACCGGCTGCGGCAATCGCGAGACCCAGGGCGAGGAGAGCGATGGTAAACCCACCGATCCAGCGCTGTCTGGCGATGCTCAGGGTCTGGATCTGGTTGTCCCGCTGCAGGAGGGCGATCTGGCTCTCCTGCGCTTGCAGGGTGTAGCGGGCCTGCAGGTTGTTGATCTCCGCGCTGGTCTCATTCTCGTCCATCGTCTTGTCGATGTCTTTGGACCGCGCCAAGATCTCGTAAGCCTCCGCATGGCGCCCGAGGTCGGCAAGCACGGTCGCGAACTCGGCAGTCGAGTTGCGCAGCGTGGGCAGATCGTCGATCTCCTCGGCGACCGTCACTGCCTGGCCGAGCGCTTCTGCGGCAGCCGCTGAATTCCCCATGGCCTGCAGGGTCCTGCCGAGGATGAGGAGGGCGCTCGCTTCGGTCCGGCGGGTATTAGTCTGTCGAGCCAGGGCGACGGCCTCATTCAAGCTGGCCTCGGCTCGGTCGAACTCGCCCTTGTCGGCGTAGAGCTCGCCGATCCGGCGAAGGCAACCCGCGACGCTGGGAATGTCGTCGGCTTCGCGGGCCAGTTCGAGGGCCTCCTCGACGGCGGCGAGGGCCTCGTCCGCCCGGCCCATGCTCGAGTAGGCCTCGGATAGGTTGGAGAGAGAGTCGGCGATCCCCCTGGCGACGCCGGCCTCTCGGTGAATCCGAAGGGAACGGCGGTAGTAGTCGGCCGCCTTCTCGAAGTCCCCGAGGTGGCCCCACAGGTTGCCGATGTTCTGGTAGCTCTGAGCCAGGGCGGCTTCGTCCCCGGACTCGTTGCGAATGGTCATGCTTTCGAGCTGGTACTCGAGCGCCCGTGGATAGTCGCCGAGGTTCTTGTAGATGATGCCCAGGTTCATCAGGCTCTGGGCTTCGCCTCTGCGATCACCGAGCAGACGGCGGATCTCCAGGGCCCGCTGGTAGTTTTCGCGGGCCTCGGGGATGCGCCCCTGCTTCTTGAGCAGAACCCCGAGGTCGTTGAAGGACTGCGCCTCTTGGCTCTGGTCGCCGAACATTTTCGCCGTCGACAGCGCGCGCTCCTCCCACTCCTGCGCCCGGTCGTAGCGACCGAGCCGGTAATGCATCTTCGACGCGAGATCGCAGGCGGCGAACGCCGTGTCCCGGTCGTGCGCTTTCTGGGCGGCAGTGAGGCTCTCCCGACATGCTTCATCGGCGAGTTCATACTGCTTCATCTTTCTCTGGGCCCGGGCAATTACGAGCTCCGCCTGGCCTTCGATAGCAGAGGCGCCTGTTGTCTCCGCGGCCTGTTGAGCCTGTTCCGCGAGGGCCAACGCCTGCTCTGGGTTGTCGGCCAGAGCCCGTGCCTCCTCGAGCAGAGTGACGGGTGAAGGGTCATCGGCGTCGGCGAGCCCAACGGTTGCGATGATGAGGCAGAGAATCACCATGTACTTGATGACGCCCCCGGGCACAGCAGAAGTCAATTCTCTGGTTCCCATGTTTCGCAGCGTGGTGTCGGCACCTTCTTGATCTTAACCTAAACCCCTCAACGGCTTCCAGGGTCGTGACTTTGTCGTGCTACGATCGATTGATCGACTCGGACTATGTGGGTTTCCGATAACCGTGTTCAACCGTTTCTCCAGTGGGGGGGTTGCGATGTTTGGTAAACGTTCTGGGTTCGATAGCAGGATTGTTCTTCTGTGTGCCGCTGTGGCGACCATGTGGTGTGGGCTCGGCATACCGGGGCTGTCGGCAGCCGAGCTGGACGGGCTGAGCTTCGAAGAGCGGCTCTCCGGCCATCGTGCGATCGAGCAGGTGTACTGGAAGAACCGGATTTGGCCGAAGGGCAACCCGAGTCCGAAGCCGGCTTTCGAGACGATGTTGCCCGAGGACGAACTCCGAGCAAGGGTCGTGGATCTCCAGCGTCTTTCAAGTGCGCTGGAGGTTTTCTGGCATCGACCGATCACTGACGAGGATCTGCAGGGTGAGATTGACCGTATGGTGCGTGACACAGCGTGGCCGACGATGCTCGAGGAGCTTTTCGAAATGCTCGGCAGAGACCCGGTGCTGGTCTCGGAATGCCTTGCCCGGCCGCTGCTCGTCGAGCGCCGTGCTCGCGAGATGTACGCGGCTGATGCCCGCATCCACGGGAATCTCGAAAGCAGTGTACGGCGTGAGCTCGAGCAGATCGGCGACTTGGACGACATGCCACGATCAAGCGGTCGTTACACAGAGCTGGAGTGGGTGCGTTACGGCGACAAGAGGAGCAAACGGGAAGTGATGGCCGAGAAGGACGCCGGCTCGAAGTTGATCCTCGACCCTGGTGCGTGGCAGCGACTCGTCACCGCCCTAGAGACCGATCTCGGCGGTGCCCGGCTCGGCGAGTTGAGCCCGCTGAACGAAACGACAGAGCAGTACTCGGTCACAGCCCTGCTCGAGCGTTCCGACGACCGGTTGCGGGTCGCGACCGTCGTGTGGCCGAAGCGCGATTTCGAGGTCTGGTGGGTCGAAAATCGCTCACGCTTTGCGCCGGAAACGGGCCGAGCGACACAGGGAATCAGGCTCCCGAATATCAAAAGCAAAAACAACCGCAGCCACGGCTGGGTAGATACCAGCATCATGATCGGTAGCCCTGGGGATCGGGCATACCACACGGCGAATTGGACCGGCAATGAAATGGTCGTATGGGGTGGTACGGACGGCATGGGCGTGTTCTTCGCGGGTTCGAGGTTTTTTCCGGCGACGAACAGCTGGCTCGCGATGACCAACGACAATCACGCCGACAGCCGCGCCTATCACTCGGCGGTGTGGACCGGCACCGATGTTGTGGTGTGGGGGGGCTGGTTCGGGGGATACCGCAACAACGGCGGATTCTACAGACCGAGCACGAATACGTGGTACTCAGTATCGACGCCCGGCGCCCCCAGCGCCCGTCGGGAGCACAGCGCCAACTGGACCGGCACCTACATGGTTATCTTTGGCGGGTGGGATGGCACCGATATCTTGGGTGTCGGTGGCCGTTGGAGCGGCTCCAACCACTGGTACAGCATGTCGACCACTAATGCCCCGAGCGCGAGAATCGGTCACGCTGCGGTTTACTGCGAGGACACTTACGGCCCGATCGTGATCTGGGGCGGGGAGACCAGCGGCGGCCTCGTCGGCAACGGCCGCGAGTACGACGCCAACGCCAACGCCTGGGAGACGATTCCTTCGACGTCGCTGTCCCCTCGGACCGACCACAGCGGCGTCTACATGGGCTCGTACTACCCGAGCTCGTCGTATAAGGGGCAGCGCCGGGTGGTGATCTGGGGAGGCAACATCGGCGGCACGACGACCACGACCAGCGGCGCGGGTTACGACCCGGTGAACAACCAGTGGAGCAATGTCCAGGCGACGACCACCGAGTCGCGCCAGGGCCACACGGCGATCGCCAGCGACTGGAGGATGATGGTTTGGGGCGGCTTCTCGGGCAGTACGCTCTACAACAGCGGCGGCATATACAACCCGGTCAACAACGACTGGGAGCCGTCGACGACTATCGGCGCGCCGACCCCTCGGTCGGGCCACACGGCGGTGTGGCGTCCCGAGCCGGGAACCTCCGACCTGGATGGTCAGATGATCGCATGGGGCGGCGAGGATGCGACCGACTACTGTGACACCGGAGGGTCCTACACGCTGTGGTGGGACATGCTCGTGGCGGTGGAGCCTGAAGAGTTCGATGCCGTTCCGGGAGGCGCTGAGTACGGGGTCATCACCGCTCAGCTCTACTCCCTGAGCGGGTACGCCGGAACTGTGACGCTGTCGTGTGATCCGTCGTACCAGGTGGATTGCACCTTCGAGCAGAATCCGGTCACATTGACCCCCAATGGGGTGACCCTGGTCGACATCGACGTGCACCCGGACTCGAATCTGGCCATGACCAACTATACGCTGTTGATCGGCGCGACCCACGACGAACCAAGGGGCTACCAGGTGACGATGAAGATGCAGGACTTCGACGTGACCTGCGAACAGTCAACGGTGTCAGTGCCTCCGGGGGGCAGCGTCGATATCGAGTGCACGGTCAGCTCGGAGCGGAACTTTGACGATCCGGTGAGCCTGTCGTGCGACGACCCGTACACGACCTGCGCCTTTGCGCCGAGCAGCGTCACACCGCCGCAGAACGGAACCGCGACGACGACGCTAACCATCGAGCCGGTTTTTGGCGTCGGCGTCTATCCACAGACAGTCGAAGCTCGAAGCCACTCGGTGGATCGGCGTTTCGACATCCAGGTGACGGTCTCGGACGATCTAATCTTCTCGGACGGGTTTGACACCGGCAGCACCTCGGC
>CAZCEX010000003.1:27878-35306 GCA_964497785.1 uncultured Thermoanaerobaculia bacterium
GCCACGGACGCGGCCACCGACACGGTTCCGGCTACCGCAACGGCTTGCCAGGGCGTAGTCCGCAGCGAAGCGGAGGTCGAAGCCCGGTCACAGCATCGCCACACTTTGCCACCGACTCTCCTCGTTGCCGTGCGAAAGGTGACACGGCAGGTCGCCACCCTGGAGATGTGGACCGATCCACAGAAAGCCTGCGGAGGTGAATATGCGGCGCACAGTGGTTTCTTTCATCACGATCTTGATGCTCTCGGTGATCCCGGTAGCAGCCGAAAAATGCCTCGAGACGCTGGGGGAAACGGTGGCGTTGAACGAGGGCGGTAGCGGACGGCTGCTCTACAGGACCGCCGAACGAGGTCGATTCGTCCCGGCGCCTATCCAGGAGACGGACGTCACGATCAGCGTACGCGGTCTCGTCGCCGAGACGATCGTCGCGCAGAGTTTCTCCAACCCGACCGACGAATGGCTGGAGGGCGTTTACGTCTTCCCGCTGCCCGCCGGGGCCGCCGTTCACGCGATGCGTCTCGTTGTCGGGGAGCGCATCATCGAGGGGCAGATCAAAGAGAAGAAAGAAGCGAAAAAGGTCTACGAGAAGGCCAAGAGAGAGGGTCGGAAGGCGTCGTTGGTTGAACAAGAACGACCGAATATCTTCACGACATCAGTGGCGAACATCGGCCCGGGCGAGACCATCGAGGTGCGCATCGAGTACCAGCAGACCCTGCACTTCACGAAGGCAGAGTTGGAGTTGCGATTTCCGATGGTCGTGGGGCCGCGTTACATCCCGGGTTCACGGGCTACGACGCCTGCCAAAGGAACCGGATGGGCCTTCGATACGGACGAAGTCCCCGATGCCTCCCGTGTGACGCCTCCGGTGTTGCATCCGACCCAAGGCACGGTCAACCCGGTGACGCTCGCAGTGACCCTCGATACGGGCTTTCCAATCTCGAAGCTCGTCAGCGCTTACCACCCGGTCGAGATCACCACCGCCGGTGAGAACGTGCGCAGGATCGTTCTCGACGGTCCGGTGCCGGCGGATCGGGACTTCGTCCTGCGCTGGGCGCCGGAGCGCGGACAGGCGCCGCGAGCGGCCGTCTTCACCGAGCAGGTCGATGGCGAGTTCTACGTTCTGGCGATGGTGCTCCCGCCTGCAGAGGAGTTCTCCGAGGCGGTGCGTATGGCGCGTGAGACGATCTTCGTCATCGACACCTCCGGGTCGATGGGGGGCGCTTCGATGGGGCAGGCGCAGGCGGCGCTCGACTACGCGCTCACCCACCTTGCACCAGAAGATTTCTTCAACGTCATCGAATTCGATTCGTCATTCCGGGTTCTTTTCCCGGACAGCCTGCCGGCCATGCCGGCGGCGATCGACGAAGCGCGGGCGTGGGTGCGTTCGCTGCGCGCCGACGGTGGCACGGAGATCATGGGCGCCCTGCGGCGGGCGCTCGAGGACGAGACCGACTACACGCCGTTGCGCCAGGTCGTTTTCATCACCGATGGCTGTGTCGGCAACGAGGACGCGCTCTTCGCAGCCATCGAGCAGCATCTCGGCCGCAGCAGGCTCTTCACGGTCGGTATCGGCTCGGCGCCGAACGGCCACTTCATGGAAAGGGCGGCAACCTTCGGCCGTGGGACCTTCACATTCATCGGCGCCCCGGCGGAGGTTGAACCGAAGATGCGCGAGCTCTTCGACAGGCTCGAAAATCCGGTGCTTGCCGATATCGAGCTCGTATGGCCGGACCCTGCGGCCGAGATGTGGCCGCAACGGATCCCCGACCTCTACGCCGGGGACCCGGTGATAGTCGCCGCCAGGTTGGGAACGGTGGCTGGCGACCTTGCGGTTTCTGGAGTGGTAGCCGATGCCGAGTGGCGGGTCCGTCTGCCGCTCGAGGTCGGGGCATCGAGGGCCGGCGTCAACCGGCTGTGGGCACGGCGCAAGATAACGGCTCTGATGGATGAAAAGGCCCGCGGCGTGCCCGAGGAGGAGGTTCGCAAAAATGTCCTTCCCGTCGCTCTTGAACACCACCTCGTCTCAAAGTACACCAGCCTGATTGCGGTCGACGTGACCCCCTCGCGGCCGGCCGACGCTGCACTGAAGTCGGGTGCGGTGCCGACCAATCTGCCGGCGGGCTGGAAATACGAGAAGGTATTCGGCGCCTTGCCGCAAGGTGGAACCGCCGCCCGACTGCATCTCCTCCTGGCATTGACCATGATCATCGCCGGGGTCGCTCTCCGCTGGTTGAAGGGAGGCTCGTCGTGAGGAGGGTGGCACCCGGCATCCTGCTCGTGCTCGGGCTCGCGCAGCTGGCCCAGGGCGGGTGGATCCACGCCAAGGCGCGGTTGGCCCAGGTGCTGCTCGAGGATGCGTGGCAGCTGACGCTCGTTGGCGGCCGTGAGGTGCGCCCCTGGTCGTGGGCCGATACCTGGCCTGTGGCGCGGCTGCGGGCGCCCGAGCAGGACGCCGATTTGATAGTGCTCGAAGGCGCCTCGGGTCGGGTGATCGCCTTCGCGCCGGGATGGTTGCACGGGTCGGCCCGGCCCGGTCAGCCTGGGGCGTGCGTGATTGCCGGCCACCGCGACACCCATTTCGAGATTCTCGAAGACCTCGATGTGGGGGATCCCCTGCTCCTGGAAGACGCCACGGCGACGGTGCACGAGTACCGGGTCACCGGCTCAGCCGTGGTCGACCGGAGGGACGTCGGTGCGCTCGAGTGTGGTGACGAGAACTGCCTCGTACTCGTCACCTGCTGGCCTTTCGACGCCATCCGGCCCGGCGGACCAGAGCGCTACGTCGTTTGGGCGGCCGGGATGTAGGTGTATTCCATGGCAGCTGAGCATGAAGACAGCCGAAATGCGAGGAGGGTCACAAAGTGGGGTGGACCTTCGACGGCCTTGTGACCGATCGCACAGACGATGTTGAACCCGGGACCCACCTTCCGATTTCAGGAGCGGGAAGTACTCGAATCCGACCACCTCAACAAAGGAGTAATGAAACAACATGAAAAGCCTACTGATCACCTGCGTCTCGATCGTCGCCATCCTTGGAGCCTCGACGGTGTTTGCATCATTTCCGGCAACAGATGTGATTCTGCCTTCGATAGGTGAAGGCCCGGGAGCAGAGAACTCCCACTGGCTGACCGTGGTGTGGGTCCACAACCCAAACAACGCGGTCGTCAACGTCAGCTTCGATCTTTACCTGCGCAACCAGGCCAACCCGGCGCCCGCCGCCACCTACCTCGACAGCATTCCGGCAGGTGATACGCGGCGCTACACGGACGCGGTGCAGACCCTCTTCGGCATGTCGGGTTTCGGGGCGATGCGGGTCACAGCCTCGGACCACGTGGTCGTGACGAGTCGCATTTTCTCGGTGCCGCCTGGCGAGGGCGAAGCGGCATCGACCGGCCAGTTCTTTGCGGCCGTGCCCGCTACTTTCGCCATCAGCAACGGTCAGAGCACAGAGATCCTGGGCGTCTACCAGACCGATCCCCAAGGAGACTCACTCTATCGCTACAACTTCGGTTTCGTCGAGGTGTCAGGGACCGGCGCCACGGTTCGTGCGCAGGCCATGGATGAGATCGGGTCCTTGGTTGCCAGCAAGGACTACTTCATCGGCGCCCATGAACCCCGCCAGATGAACATCACCGACCTGGTGCCCGGCATCGACTCCGACAACCTGCGGCTCCATCTCAGCGTGGTCGACGGCGCGGGTCAGATCGTTGCTTTTGGTTCCGGTCTGGCCAACGGTTCCAATGACCCTTCGACTTTTGAAATGTCGTTCCGGGACGAGCTTCTGGCATCTGGCGGCCCCGGTGGCGGAGACGGTGACATCACCGCCGTGCACGCCGGCGACGGTCTTGCCGGCGGGGGGGACACCGGTGACGTCTCACTCGCCATCGCGGCTGGCGGTGTTACTGGCGCCCACATTGCGAGCAGCGCCGTCACAGGCACGCACATCACCGACGGAAGTGTCAGCGGTTTGCACATCGCAGACAACAGCGTTGTCAGTTCTCACATCGCCAATGGCAGTGTGACCACCGAGGATATTGCCTTCGGCGGTGTGACCAGCCCGGATCTCGCGGCCGGAAGTGTCAAGGCTTCCCATATCGCCACCGGCAACGTCTCTGCGGCACACTTGGCCGCAGGAGCGGTCACCTCTCCCGCGATCGCGGTGCCGCTCGAACTGAGCGACAGCGCAGCATTCTCCACGGTGTTCGAGGTCACGTCGACAGGTGGCGAGTCGAACGCGATCGAGGGGCGTTGTACGAGCGGGTGTTTTGCGGTTGTCGGAACCCAGACGACCAACAACAACTGGGGGCGGTTGGGTTCGCTCTTTTTCGGCGTGAGCGGTACGTCGGTCGATCAGAAAGGCGTGGTTGGCAGTTCGACCAACGGCATCGGCGTTGAAGGCCGCAGTGATACGAGTTGGGGGATGCATGCACGAGGCGGCGACGGGAGCGGTTACACCAACGGCAACCCGATCGCGGTACGGACCGGCCTCTGGGCGGAAAGTGACGACTCCTACGGCATCTTCACCTCGTCCAATGGCTCATATGCTGGCGGCATCTACGCGGTCGCCACCGCCAATACCGGTCGAGCCGTGTTCGCCTTGGCCGAAGGCGACAACGGCAACGCACTGTACGCGGTGGCGGGCGTAGGGTCCACCGGTACCCGCGCAGGTTACCTGCAAGGCGACGTGGATGTCACCGGCACGCTCTCCAAAGCAGGCGGTTCGTTCAAGATCGACCACCCGCTGGATCCCGCCAATAAGTACCTGGCTCACTCCTTTGTCGAGTCGCCCGACATGATGAACATCTACAACGGCAACGTGGTTCTGAACGGCCGAGGCGAGGCTGAGGTCGAGTTGCCCCAGTACTTCGAAGCGCTCAACCGCACATTCCGTTACCAGCTCACCGCCATTGGTCGCTCCGCGCCGGGGCTCTACATCGCCGAGGAAGTCACCGACGGCCGGTTCCTGATCGCCGGCGGCGAGCCTGGAACGAAGGTGTCCTGGCAGGTCACCGGTGTTCGCCAGGACGCGTGGGCCCAGGCCAACCGCATCGAGGTCGAGCCGGTCAAGAGTGGTGCCGAACGCGGCACTTACCTCCACCCCGAGCTCTACGGTCAACCTGAAGAGGCGCGCACGATCTACGGCAACAGCATCGAGCGGTATCGAGCGACGTTTTCGTTGGCAGACGAGCAGTAAGCCTCTTCCTCGGCTTCATGGTTGATGGGGCGGGCCGCTGCTGCGGCCCGCCCTTTTCGCTGTCAACGGCCTCCGTGATCGTCAAATAGGTCGCCGGTACCTCGCGCACAGCGCCTGGAGCAACCTGGGCTGTGCTCGTGAGCAGCAGCAGGGCGACCGTATGTAGAATCGTGGGACAAGGGCGACAATTGATCATGGTGCGCCTCTTCGTGGAGTCGTGGCCGTGTCAGTACGGCCCGCTCCAGCCAAGATGCTCGCCGAGATGATTTCAGTCGTCCGGTTTTCGAAAGTCGGACGAAGTCATGATCAACCTGACTCAGATGGATGGGTTAGTCCAGCTTCACCCTCTGGCCCGTCTCCGCGCTATTCCGGTAGGCCTTTAGGCGTGTCTCCTGCTCCTCCTGCCAGGCGGCGCCGAAGCCCTCTTTCGCCGTCTCGGCGAGGCGGACAGCCTCGCGGTACTGACCGCACTCGTAGCGGTAGCGGGCTTCGATGTCGAGTAAATCGGGGGACTCATTGCCAAGCTGGCGGGCCTGCTCGAGCTCGGCGCCGGCCTCGGTGATTTTGCCCTGAAGCAGGTAGATGGCGCCGATGTTGATGTGGGAGACGGCCTCGTTGGGTTTGTTGCCCATCTCGCGATGGAGCGGTACCAGGCCGAGGTGGATCTCGAGGGCTCGGTCGAGTTCTCCCTGCTCCTGGAGGATGGCACCGAGGTTGCCGAGAGCGCGCGAGGCTTCGACGCGGTCGCCAAGCTCCTCGAATACGTCGAGCGAGTCCTGAACCATGGTGGCTGCCGTTTCCAGGTCGCCCCGGCTCCACTGGACGAGGCCGAGACAGTGCAGAGTCACGGCCTCGCCCTGCCGGTCACCGGTGGCGCGGCGCAGCTCGAGCGCCCTGGCGAGGTGCTCGTCGGCGCTGTCGAGCGACCCCGCCTGCCACTGCATCAGGCCGAGGTTCATTTCCACCACGCCTTCACGCTGCCGGTGCCCGAGCTCTCGGAAGATCGCCGTCGCCTCCTGGTAGCACCTTTCACCCGTCTCGTGGTCCCGCTGCGCCACGGCCAGTACTCCCAGGTTGGTCAGGACCTCGCCCTCGAGCAGGCGGTCACCGGCGTTTCGGGCCCCCTCGAGCGCCTGGGCGTAGAGCTCACCTGCTCGCTCCCGCTCGCCGCGGTGGAAGTTGAGCACAGCCAGAGCGTTGACTGATCGCGCGACGCCTTCAGAGAGTCCAGCCGTGTGGAAGGCCTCGAGCGCCCGACTCCAAAGCTCCTGGGCCCTGTCCCAGTGGCCGAGGTTGCTGTTGACGATTCCGATCAGCTGGATGGCCTGGGCCTCGAGGCCGAGGTCGCCGGACGTTTCGGCAGTAGTCAGCACCGTCTGCGCCTCCGCCTCCGCCTCGTCCCACTCGCCGGCCTTTTCGTGGCACACGGCCCGTTGAAACCGGGCCCGGACAAAATTCGGGTCGAGGTCGAGGCATACCTTGAAGTAGTCGCTCGCCACGTCCGGTCCGACCGTATTGAGACGCTGCACGCCGATCGCGTACATGCGGTTCGCCTCCGGCTCCGAAGAGAAGCGCTCCTCGAGCTGTACCATGCGCTTCTCTCGTACCAGGCCCTGGTTCAACGAAGCGGCCAGTCGACCGGCAGTAGCGGTGAGCTCTGGCCCCTCGGCGCTCACCTCGCGGCGCACACCCTGACTGTCGACTACGGTCGAAGTGAGACGGTAGCGCTCCCCCGCCGACTTCAGGCTGGTGGTCATCAGCAGCCGAACCCCCAAAGCGGCGCTCAGGCGTTCGAGCTCGTCCGGCGTCAGACCGTCTGCATGCTCGATCTCGAGACCCTCGAGCGCTTTCAATGTGTCTCGAGTCGGAATCACCTCAAGGCGCTCGCTGGCCCCGAGGGTGTCGGCCACCAGGTCCATCAGTCCGATGCCCACCCAATCGAGCGCTTCGTCGCCGGTGTCGTTGACGAAAGGTAGAACCGCCAGCCGAGCCGCCTCGTTTTCGGCCAAAAGCGGCCCCGAAACCCACAAGGAGCGTCCGGCGAAAAAGGCCAGAATGAGGGCTGCGGCGGCCGCGACGATTCCGGCGAGAGCGCGTCGGCGCCTTCGGGCGCGTTTCGGCTTGTCGATCACGTGTTGTAGGCGCTCTCTCGCCTGGTGCGCGTTCGGTCTGGACCCTGGGTCAAGTGTTAGTAGGTCCCCAATGAGGGAGGCGAGATCGGGCTCGAGGCCGTC
>CAZCEX010000004.1:0-27390 GCA_964497785.1 uncultured Thermoanaerobaculia bacterium
AGTTCATGTTCAAAGAAGAAGAGCTGCGCTCGAGACGTCGCAAGAGAGCACCCAGGAACTCGTAGGGCAAAGGTCACGGAAGGCAAGGATTTCCGCGGAGTCGTACTAAGGGACATCGCGCCGCCCAAAAGACGCCGTGATTCTATGCGCTACAAGCTCCGAGCCTATCTCCTCGTTCCTGGGAAGACCTTGTGGAAGATCTCCAGGGGCGTCAGGAGGCGCGACTGGCCGAAACTGTCTGCCGGCAATCGGCGCACGACGTGCAGAGCCCGATGTGCGATGTAGGCGAAGTTGTTGCGAACCTGAAGGGATCCCTCCGTACGGTACATCGTATTGAGGATCTCCAATTGCCGGTCGAGAGGAGAGTTCTGGTCGATCCGCATCAACTCGTCTTCTACTGCCTCCTCGACCACCGGCTCGGGTAAGCCGAGCACCGACGATTCGAGGTCCGCGAGCTGTTTCATGATCGAATCCACTGCCGCAACAGGCTTCTTCCCTGCCCGGTTGTTCGTCAACAAAATCGGTCTGCGCGCACAGTTTGCCTCGTGAACGGCGTCATCCTTGACGACCCATCCCAGGTTGGTGAGCTTGAGACGAGCCGAGAGGTTCTCGGTCAGGTACTTGACGAATGGCGCGACCGCCGTTTCGTACGACTCCGTCACGCCGTCGAACATGTTGAGCACGAAGTACACGCCAAAAGAGTGCACCACCCGCGATATCGTCTCCAAGTAAGGATTGTCGCCCAGAGACAGGAGGAGATCGTCGAGGAACTCATCGAGGTTGGACAGGCCCGGTTCATACACGTCCTCGACCTGATCGAGGAGATCGTTGACCAATCGGTGCTGCTGCTTCCTCATCCCGAACTGTCCGAAAAACGGCGAGTCGGCTGAGAAAACAAACCTGAGCTGCCGGAAAAGCAGGCTCTTGACGATGTCGCCCGCGGCCAACGTCGCCGCCGGGTGGTGGGGCGTGAAGACAAGAATTCCTGAGTTGGACAACGGCAGAAAATCAATGACGTTTGCATCGAGGCCGGCTCTCAGATCAAGCACAATAAACTCTGCGGGGAGCTGGTTGATGGCGTGTACGAGCTTCCAACGACTCTGGTCGTTCCAGTTCGTGATCTCGTCGATAGAGTGCATCGGCGCTGCGATGAAGGCAAAGTTGGAGAAGAGCTTCAGGGGGTCGAGATAAGGATCGAGCGAGGTGGCGCAATCGGCCAGGGGCTGTCCCTTGCGAAAGAAATGGTACAGATCACGCTTGACCGGCGTCTCCAGAGTATTCCTCACCGAGGAGGTGCCGGTATCGAGGTCAACGAGGATAGTCGGTGCAATCCGCGACAGAGTGAGGGCAAAGTTCACCGCGAAGGTGGTTTTGCCCACACCGCCCTTGCCCGAAGAAACAGTAATGATTCGACGCATTATTCAGAGTGCCACGAGAGATCGCGCAGCGGCAACCGCGCGTCCCGAGCTGATCGGCATCGAGGACGCCGGGCCACAAACAACAACGCCGGGCGATCCGTAAACAACCTCTTCATCCTACCTCATCCGAGCCGTTCGCATCGCCGATCTGGCTGAGTATTCCTTCGATCCGGCTGATTACGAGATCGAGCGCCACGGTGTTGTAACCGCCCTCGGGAATGATCACGTCAGACCACCTCTTCGAGGGTTCGACAAACTCAAGGTGCATCGGCCTCACGGTGTCCACGTATTGGTCGACAACGCTCTCAAAGGTCCGTCCACGTTCGGCCATGTCCCGCGTGAGCCTTCGAATGAACCGAATGTCCGCATCGGTGTCGACGAAGACCTTGATATCGACGAGGTCTCGAATCTCAGGCAGCGCGAGGATCAGGATTCCATCCATGATGAGAACGGGTTTGCTCTCCATGTGCTCGGTCTCGGCCGTTCTGACATGGCGCACAAAGTCGTACACCGGAAGGTCGGCTGGGCGGCCCTCCTTGAGCAACCGCAGGTGGTGGGCAAGCAGGTCGCTTTCAAACGCCAGCGGGTGATCAAAATTGCGACGCGCGCGGTCGCTCAGTGGCAGATGGGAAAGATCCCGGTAGTACCGATCCTGAGAAAGCTCCACGATATTTTCACGACCAACCCGATCGATGATGGCCCTTGTGACGGTGGTCTTTCCTGAGCCGGTTCCACCTGCGACGCCAATACAAAGCGCGTGCGGCACTTGGTTACAAGTACTTGACTGTTTCTGCTGCCGTCGTTGCGTCGACGCCATCGGGCGCGACGTCGATATACTTCAGCAGATTGGCTTTCGCGCCTTCGATGTCTCCCGTTCGCAGCAGAAGCATGCCGTACTCGAACAGGCACTGCGGGAACTCAGAGTCTACCGCCAGACACTGCTCGAGCAGCGGCCATGCCTGCTCGTCATCCATTGCGTTGAGAAACTGCGCCGCTTGATTGAACAGGGTGGTCGGGTCGTCGGGGTTGAGATCCTGGTATCGAGCCATGTAGCCTTCTTGTGCCTCGGTGTCGCCCAACTCCTTTGAGGCGTTGGCAGCAATGGCCAGGCAACTAACGCTTTCGTCGTCTTCGTCGAGACAGCTCTTCGCTGCCGCCAGTGCGGCCTCGTGGTCCCCGTCTTCAAGACACACCGTTGCGAGATGCTCCCACGCAGAAACGAGATCGGGAACCGCTACCACCGCTTCTTCGAATAAGGTCCGCGCCCCGGCCCTATCGCCGCTTTCGAGGGCCTTGCGGCCTGCGTCGAGCTCCTTGTAGCCGGGTTGCTCGAGAATGTTCTGCTGCTCGCTGCTCGCCACTTCTTGCTGGGTCGAGAGCACGAACTCGTAGTGATTCTCCTTGTCGGTCGTACCGATACCGACTTTGAACTCTTGATCGTGGCCACGGTAGCCCGCCGCGGTCACGTGGAATACGTAGCGGCGGGTGGCATCGAGGATCAGCATCTTGAAGGTGCCGTCCGGATGAACCTCAGTCTCTTTCTCGAATGAGTCCTGGTCAGGGCTCGTTACATTGATCGTCGCCGTCGGAATTGGGTTCCCTGCGGAGTCGAGCACGACGCCGCCGACCCGGGCCTGCGGCCCAGCCCATGACAGCGTGGCACAGACCAGCATCGCTGTGGTGGCAAGAAAAACTAGATGTCGATTCATGAGATCCCCCAGATCTTGAGGTGAGCCCTTGGCTCGATCGCTCGAGCGACTCACGTTGCGGTTCGCCCTACGAAGGCTTTCATCACATTCTTGGCGACTGTGGGATTTTCCCTCAGACGCCGCATAGAGTAAGGGTACCAATCCCGGCCAAAAGGCACATAGACCCGCAACCGGTGGCCACCGTTGAGAATGATCCGTCGCAGCTCGGGATCGACACCGTACAACATCTGGAACTCGTAATCCTGCGCACTCAGGCCGAGGCGATCGATTACGGCCATTCCTGCCCACACGAGATGCGGGTCGTGGGTGGCGATCGCTACGTATGCCCCTCCCGCCAAGAGCTTTTCGAGGGCATAGATATAATTCCCCCGAATCGTATCAAAATCCTTCCATGCCACGGTTCGCGGCTCGCGATAGATTCCTTTGCACAGCCTGATGTTGGGCTTCAGCAACGACAATGCCGTGATGTCCGCGGTCAATCGCCGCATGTAGGCCTGGAGAACGACCCCGACGTGGGCGCTGTGTTTTTCGCAAAGGCGCCGGTAGATGCGCAGCGTCGCATCCGTCGTGGTGTAATCTTCCATGTCGATCCGGAGGAAATTTCCCATCTCGGCCGCCTTGGCCGCCAAGAGGTCGAACTGCTCGGCACAGAAAGACTCGTCAATCTTGAGGCCCAGCATCGTTGGCTTGACCGACACGTTGCAGTCGAGGTCGTCATTCCCGATCGCGTCATACACTCCGAGGTACTCCCGAGTGGCGATCTCAGCTCGCGCTCGTTCGTGGACCTCCTCGCCGAGTATGTCGATCGTTGCCATCGCCCCTTCCTGCATCAGGCTCTTGATCACGTCAATAGCCTGGGAAAGAGTCTCACCCGCCACGTATCGACTGGCAACTCGCCCTACGATGAACTTCGGAACCATCGGCATTCCGTGAATGACCATCTGATCGAAAACGCTCATCCGATTCTCCTCGGATCCGGCACCCAGGCCATTGCGGCGCAGTAGATTGCAGCCGGGCCACCCGCACAGAGAGCCTCGGCAGACCGCCTCAGCGTCGTGCCGGTAGTGGTGACATCATCAATCAATAGAACTCTCTTGCCCGCGACTCGCGCTCGCGGCCGGAGGGAGAACCTGTTGCCGCTGAGTCGTAGACGGCGCGATCGCGTCAGACCGGCCTGCCGGCCGAGACCGTGTTTGCGCAGCACCTTTCGACGAGGTTTCCGCAACCGCTGTGCCACACCGCTTGCCAGCGCCCCGGCCGCCGAGAAACCGCGCCGAAGCCTGTGAAAAACGTGCGACGGAACGGCTGTGATGAGGTCGATATTCTCAGACCACGGCTCCAGAGCCACCTTCGCGGCTAATCGCCCCGCGAGCATGGGCGCCAGTTGGTCGAAGCCATGATGTTTCATCCCGAGAATCGCCTGTCTGAGCACGCCGTCGTACTCACCCCAGATAACAACTTCCTCGAACGGCGGTGGATCGGTGAGGCAGGAGATACACGGCTCTCCCTCCTCGTCGGTGAAACAACCACAGGCCCCACAACGAGGTCCGACCGTCGGAACGAGCCGCGACTGGCACTCGCCGCACATTGCCACGCAATCACCCGGCAGCGGTTCACCGCAACACGGACAGGGTCCGGGCAGGAAAATCTCAAGCAGAGCAGCCGCAGGCAGGACAGCGCACACGGCCAACATGGTACCAGAAGGGCCTTTCCCGAGGAAGCGTTCGTGCTGGACCTGATCGTATTGGGTCAGCGCCCCTTGCGGCCTCTGGCAGCTCCTTCATGAGCAGCGCGCGGGTGCACTGCACGGCCCCGGGCCGGGACGGACAGAGCGGCGGGCGTATTTCGCTTTTTGGCAACTCCGACGCCCGAGTACCTGGCAAAGAAATAGGCCGGGTCACCGGTGTCCTGGTCCACTACCGACGCGTAGGGATAAACCCAGGAATCCTGAGGCCCGTCAACGAGGAGGAAAACCAGACTGCCTCCAACCACCGAGGTTCGCAAACGCTGCTGGTGGTGGCCGAATGGCGGCACGTCGAAGGTCTCTGAGTCGACGATCGTGCCGTCGGCATCTTGAACATCGACCTGAACCCGGGTCCAAGCCGGTGTCCAGGAGGCCACACCGACGTTGCACCGAAAAGCCTGGCCATCATTCAGCACACCTGCAACATAAGCGAAGGTGGCCCAATCGGTTCCTTCGAGCAGGGTCGCTCCGTTGACGGCTTGGCCATACTCTCCTTCCCCACCCGCAGGATCTACGGTGTAGGTCCTCGATGTCACGAGGAGGTCGCAGTCCACACCCGAGCAGGGTTGGCTCGTCGGCACATAGACCAGAATGGCGCCGCTCGCTGGAATGTCGAATTGCTCCGGCCCAAAAACGTCCCAGAGGTTGAGGGTCTCCCACGGCCGAAGAACCAGGTCCATTGTCGGCACGCGGCTGTTGTCGCGATCACTCTCGAGGGCCTGAACGACGACCGGCACCTCGGTCTCCTGCGGGTTGTGAATCGACAGGTCGGTTCTCCAGAACGTTCCTCCGACGCCGGAGACGTGCGCCGCCGCGGGCACAACCCACGCATTCGAGAGCTGAGCGTATGCGTTTCCGGCGATACCAACCAGAGCCAGCATCAGAATTTGGAGCGTTGCGATGTTCTTCATTATCGACCCCCTTCGCGCGTCATCGTCACTCTCACCCTTTGCACGAATCGGACCAGGTCCTCTTATGGCCCTCTTGGCAAGGGAGCAACCAGGGCACAGAACGCGCCGCTATAAGCCCTTAAACGCGTATTCCCAAGCCCCAATCAGTCCAGACGCACATCGTTTCCTTACGGTTTTGTCTCGACGCAAGATCCTTTGCCGAAGAGCGCACACCTGTCCACAGGAGAGGACATATCGAGAGACATCGACCGGAAGGTCGTCGGGTACAATCGATACATGAAGATTTCCGGGGCCTTCCTTCTTGTTCTCTTGATCGCCCTCGCCATCGTTATGATGCTGCGCGTCAAGGAGATCGAGCACGTCAACGACGACCTGCAGCGCATGGTTCCTCATCTCATGGAGCAAGGAGTCGAGGGTGAAGTGATGAGCCATCAGGATGCCCGGCAGCGAATCGAAGAGCTCGAAGGCTACTGTCGCGCTCCCTACCAGCTTGCAGACCAGGCCAAGCGCCTGCGAGAGGTAGCGGCCGAGGCAGCGACCTGGGCTGCTGGAGCGCCTTCCCCGAGCCCAGAGTTGACCACTGCCGTCGCCCTGAGGGGCGCTGCTGACTCGCTCCGAGAGTATGCCGTTCGGCCCTCCGATAGGTCTCTGTCAAAGGCGGAAGGGCAACTGAGTGAAGCTCGAAGGGCTCTCGACGGCAGCCCAAAGGCCGCAACCGCCACAGACGCTCTGCGCGATCGGCTCCGCAATATCGAGCAATCTCACCGGGAGAAGATTCAAGACCTGGAAGAAGTCCAGTAAGAATTCGGCGGCGTCAGCAGTATTCAGAGATCAAGGCCCTCGAGAATACCTCCAGGGATATTGGTACTGTGGAGGGCGAGGCTGGAAGCTGCACATAGCTGAGCCGCAACGATGCCCAGCCAGCGTTGCACGGCGTCGGTCCTCTCGATGGCGCCGCGAGCCCAGAGTCTGACGATGGTATTGCCGTGATGTGGTGCAATCAGCGCCACCGGGTGCAGCGGTCGCGAAAACTCGATGACCACACCTTCTATCAGAAGGGCCTCCCCATCAGAGCGTGCCCAGCAGGTCTCGACTTTCAATACGGCCCGTCCCCAGCGATGAGCCATCGCGTCGAAGCCTCCCGCTTTCCCTGCCAGCTCCACATCACCCTTGAGAATCAGGTGAGGCATTCAAAACCCCTTTCCAACGCGAGTATAGTCTGAGATGGAATCGAGGTTGAACCTCAGGTCGAAATCACAGAGAGGTAAGATCAACTCTCAGCGGGGGCAGGGCTTCTGGATGGTGCAATTCGATAACGAAAGCCGGCAGATCAAGATCAAGATCGTCTATTACGGCCCTGCCCTCGGAGGAAAGACAACCTGCCTCCAGGCGATTCACCGAAGAGCGGATCCGCAGCGGCGAACCAAGCTCTACTCTCTCAACACTTCGTCTGATCGTACGCTTTTCTTCGACCTTCTGGCGCTCAACCTCGGCAGGATTCGCGGCTATCAACTGATGGTTCAGCTCTACACCGTTCCTGGCCAGGTTCAGTACTCCGCTACCAGAAAAGCCGTTCTCTCAGGCGTCGACGGCCTCGTCTTCGTCGCCGACTCGCAGGCCAGCCGGTTGGCCGAGAATCGTGAATCCCTGGAGGACCTCAAGAGCAATCTCACTGTCAACGGTATCAACATGCACGATCTTCCGATCGTCTTCCTCTACAACAAGCAGGACCTCTCCCCAAAAATCCCGATCGCGACATTTGAGGAAAATCTCAATCTCAAACGACGCCCCTCGTTCGGGTCGGTCGCAACCACCGGCGAGGGCGTCATGGAGAGCTTCGCTTCCGCCTGCGAGGGCACCCTTGCGGCGGTCGCGGACCGACTTGGCCTTCGTGGAAACACACAGGCCATCAAGAAGTTGCGGGACCAGGCTCGGGCTGCGTTGCGTTCATTGCTCAACGCTGAACAGCCGGGGACAGATGCCGGGGACAGCGTCGTTACGTCACCGATTGAGGGGACCTCGCCCGACGAACCCCTCTCTCCAGAGGCGCTTGTCGGCGAAGCCGTGCGAGCCAACCTGGCGATGACCGATCTCAACACCCGTCTTGACGCTCTGACGCATCTGCTCGAGCGAAAAATTCGCGTCATGGAGGAGATCCGGGTCTTTGCGGAGACTGTTTCTTCCCACAGCGACCCCGCTGCTGTGCTCCGGGATTTCCTCCGCAGCGCCCTGCGGTTGATCGAGGTCGCGTCGGCCGCCGTGTCGCTTGTCCCCGGGACGGGCACTCTCCGTGAGGTTGTGGTTCACGGGTTGAAGCGGGACCCTCTGCTCAGCTCCGAGGGCGAAGACAAATTACCCCTCGCAGTCGCACTGCTCGCAAAACGACAACCCATTCTGATCTCCCGTGATACTGCAACAGAGTCGCAGGCTGCGGTGGTCGATGCGGTCGAGGCCGCGGGATTCACCTCGGCGCTTGCCGTGCCGATGCTCGTCCAGGAGCGTGAGATCGGTCTTTTCACCGCATACACCACGGGGGACCGGGCCACGCTTGACGAAGACGACCTGCATCTGTCGTCGGTTCTCGCCGCCACCGGTGCGATGGCCTACGTCAACGCCCAGGCGCTGCGCCGCGTCGAAGAGCTCAACCGCGCTCTCGAGGCCCAACTCGACGTTCACAAACAAGGACTGCAACAGACGATCGGTGAGCTCGAAAAGGAGAATACGGACCTAAAGGCTCGCTCCGGACTGGTCGAGCGCCAGCGGAGGGAGATCGAAGAACGAGAACAACTCAGGTCCGAACTTGTACGGAGCGCGACAGCGAACCTCAACGACCTCGTGTCCCGCCTCAAAGACCAGGAGGGACAGGGAAAGCCCATATCAGAAGGCCCGCGGACCGGCCCCGACGGTCGGCAAACAACGATGGCTGTCGAAACCGTGCAGCACATCGAAACGATCGCAGGCCATCTTCGAATGGTCTCGGCGCTGACCCTCTCTGAGCATCGGCCCGTCGAGGTTGCCGCACTCATCAGGTCGGCGATGGGGCCGCTGCGGGACTTCGCGCGTTTGCAGGAGGTCCGCCTGAGCATTTCGATCGCCTCAGAGCTGAAGCATATCAACGGCGACGGCGAAGCGCTCGCCACCGCCCTGCATGCGGTCGTCGACAACGGCATACGGTACAACCACCGCGGTGGAGAGGT
The DNA here is from genome assembly GCA_964497785.1 of uncultured Thermoanaerobaculia bacterium. Lineage (GTDB taxonomy): Bacteria > Acidobacteriota > Thermoanaerobaculia > Thermoanaerobaculales > Sulfomarinibacteraceae > CAZCEX01. Next base: position 8,980 of record CAZCEX010000004.1, read on the forward strand.
GCGCCTCGCCGCCAAGGTCGTCGACAAGGCGTCTGCACAGTGGGTGGTCTTTACGGTTACGGATTCCGGGGTCGGGATTCCCGAGTCCGAGCTGGCGAACATATTCCGGTTTCCCACGAGAATAGTCTCGGACTCGGGTCGCGGGGGCAGCGGTCTCGGGGCGGACCTGGCCGTCGCCCGCCGGGTCTTCATGAATCATGGTGGAGATGTGAAGGTGGAGAGCTGGCTCGGGCGCGGCACGGCTGTCACGCTCTCGCTGCCGCAACCTCACTGACTGTCGTGGGGTCGGTATAGTGCTCCTGTGACCCTGCTGCTCTTGACCGCCCGCCCAGATCTCATGACCAATCTCCGCCTCGCTGAAGCTACATCTCGTTTGGGTGAAAAATGTGATGTCGTCGATGCAACCCGCGCGATCGTTGTCTCAAACCCAAAACGGCCACGAGTTCTTGTCGCAAGCCTCGACCATCTCGAGCCACCGCCATCCGCCGCCATTGCGAGAGTTGGCAACTGGCGGCCGGACTCTTTGCTCGCAGCACTCGAGGCCGCCGGCGCAGCTGGCGCCTACACTCCCAACCCGGCCGAGGCCATGCGAGTGGCAAGGGACCACTGGCGCACTGTCTTTCGACTACAGAGGGCGGGCTTGCCGGTGCCGGAATCCCTGGTCGGCATGGATCCAGACCTGACCGCACGCGCCGCCGTTGATCATCTGGGTCTGCCCGTCGTCGTCAAGCTTCGGCGCTCGCGTATGGGGATTGGCGTCATGCTCTGTCGCGCGCTGGACCACCTTCAGAGCGTGCTCGACACCCTTTGGCGACTGGGTGACGAGTTCCTGGTCCAGCAGTACATTCCGGCGCGTGGTGTCTCCACTCGCGCCCTCGTTGTCGGTGGACAGATCGTGGCGGCCGCTCGTTTCGAGGGGGTTGGCGCCGAATGGCGGTCCAACAGCGCACAGGGAGGTGCCGCGGCGCCTGCGGAGCTGCAACCGGAGGAGCAGACGGCAGCAGTCGCGGCAGCGGCAACCCTTGGGCTCGGCATCTGTGCCGTGGATCTCCTGACCGGACCCAACGGACCATTGGTCTGTGAGGTGAATCCGACACCGGGCTTCATCAGGTTGGAAGAAACCACCGGCATCGACGTCGCTGCGGCGATCGTGCGTTTTGCTCTCGAAGGCGGCAGAGCACCTCGCGGTTGACCCTCCAGGCCCTGACGAGGACCTTGAGTTACTCCGCCGTGTCGGGCGCCGCGGGGGTTCGACCGGCAAGTTCACGATCGAGCATCAGCAGCCCATGGCTGGAGCCCTCCACCATCTTGACCTGGTTGGTGAGCGTGTCGGCCGTTGCGACCTCTTCGACCTGCTCGGCCACATACCAGTGGAGCATGACGGTCGTTGCGTGGTCTTTTTCCTCCGTCGACACGTCGACGAGGGAGTTGATGCGTTCGGTGATGTACTTCTCGTGCTCCAGCACAGCGTCGAAGGCTGCGGATGGCGAGTCCCATTGCCGTTCGGGCGCGTCGAGGGCCAACAACTCTACCTGACCTCCACGTTCGATGAGGAAATCGAACAACTTCATCGCGTGGCCGAATTCCTCCTGCGCCTGCACGCTCATCCAGTTCGCGAAGCCGTCGAGGTGTATCGTCTTGAAGTAGGCAGAGACCGAGAGATAGAGGTAAAAAGAAAAGAACTCGGCGTGGATCTGTTCGTTGACTGCCTTCTCGACTTTTGTATTCATCGTATTCCTCCTTGGATGCGTTTTAACTCACTGTGGGACAGGACGCGTTTCTTCCCATAGGATCTTGAGACTTCCTGCGCCCGTTGCGAACATTGCTTTGCAACTCATTGAACCCGCAGTCTATTCCAATACTCGGTGGGACTCGCCCCATCAACTCTGCCCGACATCAATGCCTCACCTGTCCTGCAGAGAACAGCTCGATCGGTTCCACCCATGGTCTGATGTTGTTCCGGCTGTCCGGCACAGACCAGAGCACCCCCCCACACCGGCCCTCCGGGAGCGGTCTCCCGAGTACAACGATCACACTCGCGAACGTAGTCAGGCAGAAGACCAATGGCAAAACGTTCGCGAATCGCAATTCGTCCAGCCGTACGACTGAAGGCTGCGGTATCGAAGTCCACGCCAACCCGAAAGCCGCCATGATAGGCATCATTGCGGCGATCGCTGGAGGCCAGAGCCGTTCGATCAATGTCCGCGTGAGTTCGATGCGGGTCGCGCTCTCTTGGCTACGGCTGGCAATCAGTACCAGTCCCACTGCGATTATCACCACCATGGGAAAGGCCAGATGGAACGCCACCGTGAGCATACGTTTCCATCTCGGCAGAGCGGTGCCTGCGGCTCGTGCGAGCGCGAGCAACCGGGCGGTCGGCAGCAAACCAGCCCAACCCGCGATCACCGGCACGATCCAGACGAGCGCCGCCGGCGCGCCCTTGAGTCGAAGCAGGGCCGAGAGGTGGCCGTCTCGAGGATCAAGAAGCGGAATCCAGGCCAATCCAACCACCGCGGCGCCCCAGGCCAGCTGCAGGGCGGTGAGCTCCCAGCTCAGTTTCTTTGGGCGAGGCATGTATCCGACCGTCAACAGCGCGACAACAAGACAGAGGATAATCCCACCAAGCCAGTAACCGAGTGCTGCGGTTTGGCTCGAAAACGCCAGGGACGGCTGATTGACCAGGGCCCAGGGCTGCGCTTGAATCGGCAGGGAGAGGCCGATCCACCGGCAGCCTCCGGCCATCGCCCCCAATGCCTGTCCCACGGTCGAAAAAAGGATCGCCAGCAGCCCTCCCGCGATCGCGGCAACCCAACTGAAAACAAGCGCAGGCGGTGTGTTTGGGTTGGGTTTGCGCTGCATTACGGCATGCTACCATGTTCGCTTGGTGGCTGATGACATGAGGTTTATGAAGGTCTTTCGATTGATTCCAGGGCGTCGGAGCCGCGGGCTGGCGGTTTCCCTCGTCGTATGCATCGGCTGCCTGATGCTCTCCGCGGGTCAGGCGTTTACCCAGGCCCTGACTGTCGCCGTCGTCGGTGAAGGAACCGAGGTCATCCTGGTGACCGAGCCCTTTATGGAGATGGCCGTCGCGTGCTGGCCAGATGGTGGCGAGGCGGCCTGTGTCAGTGGTACCGATCTGGTCTTTCTCGGCGACCTCGAAGAGGCACTTGCCGGAAGCACGGCCCCAGCCGCCCTGGTTGTTGTCGGAGGATCCACTCAATCCGACGTGATCGACCTGATGCGGCGGATTGTCGGTGACCAACCCGCCGCGCCCGCCGTCAGGCGAAGGCACTTGACCCTGTCGGAGGGTGGGCTGGAGCGTCGGCTCGGGCCTCCGGGTACCGACGCCAGTCTCCGTTTGCAAGTTCCCATGCCGCCGGCGGACAGCCCTCAGCGGTCGGCGATGACGGTGCTCTGGAACCTGCTTCCTCGAGCCCTCGGCGGCGAGCACCCTGGGCTCCGGGCCCGGACCCGAGGTGACCTGGCAGAGCTTGAGTTGTCGGTCGAAAACGAGTCCCCTAATTTCGCCTTGCGCCGGCTTCGACTCAGCCTTGCACGATTAGGCGCCGATCCGAATTTGAAAGCCGAGGTCATCGAAGGCGAGGCATACCGGCTTCGCATTGCACGGCGCGCACGGCTCGAGCAAGGCAAGGTCGCAGCCCTGGAGCTCCTCGAGCTGTGGGCTTCGAAAGGTGCGAGCGCCGTCCGTGAGCACCTCTTTGGTCTCGACGGTGTGACCCTGTCCTCGGTCGAAGACGTTGCGCGGGACTGGTTGGCTCAGCATCCCGGGCATGCGGTAGTCGTCCTGCCGCCGCACGTTTTCAGACCACGCTTCGTACCGGCGCCTCACGAGATCCAGCTTGAAAATGATGTCACGACCGCGGTTCTCGAACGGCCCGGCGCGGGACTTTCGACGCTCGTCCTGCGGCCGGTTTTTCTTTCAGGCCTCGGCGGAGACGCAGAGTCCGTGATTCTCACCCGGGTGGCGGGACTTCTCCGTGCACGCGCCGACCGGCCCCCATTTATCGCTGTTGAAGCCAGCCCGCCCCGGCTCGAACTGGCCGCTGCGGAAGAGGACTTCCCAATGCTTTGCGAGAGCCTGCAAGAGGCCCTCGAGACCATCGCGGAGGACGAAACGGAAGTCTCATCCGGTGACGACGCCCGCAGCCGTGCTTTGCGATTGATGAGTGGGGTTCTCGGTCTCGACACCGGGACCACCGTCACACCAGCCAGGGCCCTGACACCCGGCAATCTCGCAATCGGCGTGGTGGCGCCCGATTCAGAGTCGGCGATCGAGAGCTTGCAGAAATTCGGCATTGGCGGTCCGCCACACAACCTGGCGCCTGTTGGCAGTGCAGTCGACGGGTCGCCTCGGCGACGGATGCCGGCCACCGGAACAACGGCCGCTGTGGTCATCGCCGGCGAAATCGCGGCGGACTTTCCCGTATCCGCGTTTCTCGAGATCATGATCGAACGCCGGATTAAAGAATTCCTCGAAAAATCAAGGGTTGAGGTCTTTTCGCCGCTCGTCCCGGGACGGTCGATGTTGGTGGTCGTCGTCGAGAGTGAGCAGACAGTCGAGGACCTGGAGGCGGCGCTCCTGACCGGTTGGCAAGATCTGATGGCGCCCGTTGACGAGGCGGAACTCGCAGGTCTTCGACGTGCGGTCGCCACCGAAATTATCTCACTTGCCAGTGGCGTACTCGGACGCGCGCGCGCGTGTGCCGATGTTGCCGCCGGAGTCGACCGGTGGCGCTCACCGTCGGAAAAAGAAATGGCGGCAATGACCATCGAAGTCGCCACCGTCAATCTCGGTTTGGTCGCGGTCTCCGACCCAACCAGCCTTGAATGGACGGCGTCCGGCCCTCTGCCGGTCACAGTATCTCCCTGATGTGAGTGGCAGCAATCCAGAAGAGTAGGATATGAGCGGAGGCAGGCGATGACCAAGAGCATTCGTGATCAGCTGGACTACGTGACGAAGGGTTGCGTTGACGTCATACCAAAAGAGCTTCTGCAGTCGAAGCTGGAGCGGTCTGCCGCCTCCGGAAAGCCTCTTACGATCAAGGTCGGTTTCGATCCATCGGCCCCCGACCTCCACCTCGGCCATACCGTTCTGATTCGGAAGATGCGCCACTTCCAGCAGCTTGGGCACCGGGTCATTTTTCTCATTGGAGACTTCACAGGGCTGATCGGCGATCCGACCGGCAAAAATGTTACGCGGCCACAGTTGACGAGTGAAGAGATCCAGGAAAATGCCGTCACCTATCGGCGGCAGGTCTTCAAAGTGCTGGATCCAGAGACCACCATCGTTGATTTCAACGCGCGCTGGCTTGGTGAACTCAGCTCATCTGATTGGGTCCGTCTCGCGGCCAAGGTCACGGTCGCACAGATGCTGGAGCGGGACGACTTCCGAAAACGATACGAGGGCCAGAAACCGATCGGTCTGCACGAGTTCCTCTATCCCCTGGCACAGGCATACGACTCAGTAGCCCTGAGCTGCGATGTCGAGCTCGGCGGAACGGACCAGCTCTTCAATTTGTTGATGGGCAGGCATCTGATGCGCGAGCATCAAATGGAGCCACAGGTCGTCATGACCGTGCCGCTCCTCGAGGGACTGCACGGCATCGAAAAGATGTCCAAAAGCCTCGACAACTACGTCGCCGTCGAGGACGAGCCGAATCAGATGTTCGGCAAGCTCATGTCCGTTTCCGATGATCTCATGTGGAAGTACTGGCTTTTGTTGACGGATCGCACCGCGGCCGACATCGAACAGATGCGCGGCGACGTCGAAAGCGGTGCGCGCCACCCCATGGCAATCAAGAAGGCCCTCGCAAGGACTCTCGTCACCGAGTTTCACGACGCTTCGGCTGGCGAGCTCGCAGAGGCAGAGTTCGACCGCGTCTTTTCCTCACGCAATATTCCGTCGGACATTCCGGAGGTCGAGATCACGGCCGGGGAAACGCCCGCGCTCCTTTCGAAGATGCTCGCACTGGCAGGCCTGGCCGCATCGAACTCCGAGTCCCGTCGCCTGATAACCCAAGGCGCCGTCAAACTCGATGGCGTCCAGGAAAAAGACCCCAAAGTTACGATCACCGCACCAGCGGGCGACTCGATTCTCGTCCAGGTCGGCAAAAGACGCTTCGCGAAGCTCGTCTTTCGGTGACGCTGCTCAGGGATGTTTGCTCTTTTCTAAAGAGGATATCATCAGGCGACGGCTACGAGGTCTTTGAGCCTGAGATTGACCTGTCGATATCTTAGAAGAAGGACGTCTCCTGCTCCACCTTGAGGCCCTCTTCACTCAGCCCTTGGATCTGGATTGAGATGAAGGCAGCACGGAACTTGTGCTCCGCACAGATGCGCCGTAACCGCTCGTCGAGATCTGCGTCCCAGAACTCAATGATCTTCCCCGTTGCCGTACACACCATATGATGGTGGCCTCCACCCGGCTCCATCTTTTCGTAGAAGTAGTGCTCACGGCCGAGGCGACTCTTGCGCACGAGACCACATTGCACAAGGAGATCAAGGGTGCGGTATACCGTGGCCCTGGAAACTTTGCGGTGCTTGGTCTTCATACGAGCCAAAAGATCGTCCGCGTCGAGGTGCTCACTCGTTGCAAAAATCTCGTCGAGAAGAGCGAGTCGTTCCTGCGTCACCTTCAAGTTGTTCTCGCGGAGGTATTGAATGAACAGCTTCTGGGCGCGTTGTGCAAGTTTACTCATGTTTTCCCCTAATCCAGTCTCATTATCAGTGTCTCAAACAAAGATAAGCTCTGAAGGGCCTCATGTCAAGTGTCTTCCTTGGTCAACCCTGGTGATCTACAAAGAGGCGCCTTCGAGAACGGTCCGGAGAAACGTTTGAGTAATTATTTTATTGAAAACACTCAACTTATTCTGCCAAACGGTGGATGATACCGGGAAATGGCTCCTTGCCGGGACGTTGCTGACCGCTGCCGGGTTTTTCTGGTGGGAGGCCGCACTTCCGGAGACGATTCAGGCGCTATTCCTCGGTGAGGCGGCAACTCTGCCCGTACTCGAGGCAACACGGTTGTTCACACTTGGGTCGCTCGCCGCCACGTTCGTATTCGGGTTGTGTTTCCTCATGCTATTCCCCGCCCGGTTCCGATCCGCCGTTCCGGCTGCTCTGGTCATGCTGGTTGCCGGTAAGCTCAGGGTTCTTTGTTCTCCGACTCCTCGTCGTCGGTCTTGATGGAGTCCTTGAAGTTTCGGATACCTTCTCCGAGTCCCTTTCCGAGCTTCGGCAGCTTGTTGACGCCAAAAAGAACAATGACGATAACGAGGAGGATCAGCATTTCTGGGATACCAAAAGAACCGAACATCAATCACCTCCAGAAGCGCCCAATTCTACCAGAGAATCCACCACCTCAGGCGGGGCGCCGTTGTCACGCGCTGCCCGAGCCGACGCGTCACCGGTAATCCGGGTTCCACAGCCGATCGTGCATCCCCCGATCCGAGATGGGAGCGGTTGCCATTCATCCATGAGACGATTCTCCCCGAAACCGGCGTGGTTTACGAGTCGGGCTGGAACAGCCACGTCGGTTCGCCGGTTGAAATGGGCGGGGAATGATGACGAATCTGCTGGGATTGACCTGCACCGAGATCGCAGACCTGCTGACTCTCGAAGGTGAACCGAAGTACCGCGGGCGCCAGGTCGCGAACTGGGTCCACCATCGGGACGCGGTGTCTTTCGCCGAGATGAGCAATGTTCCAAAGCACCTACGGTCCGTGCTTGAGGACGAATACTCGCTGGCGGAACCGACGATCCTCGATATTTGCGAGAGCCGTGACGGTTCCAAAAAATTCTTGTTTCAGCTCGACGACGGCGCCTCTGTCGAGGGAGTTGTCATGCCAGAGGGGTCGAAAGCCACCCTCTGCCTCTCCTGTCAGACGGGCTGCGCTGTCGGCTGTACATTCTGCGTGACGGGCGCCCTCGGCGGGGGTCGAAACCTAACCCCGGCGGAGATTGTTGGTCATTTTCGGAGTATGCGGAGGGGTCTCGGCGTGGAGCGCCTCAACCTTGTTTTCATGGGTATGGGTGAACCGCTCCTGACCACCCGCAACCTTGGCCAGGCCCTTGCTGTTCTCTACGAACGCGTGAGCCCAAAAAGAATCACCATCTCCACGGCAGGCATCGTTCCGGGGATCGAGTGGCTCGCGAAACGGGCCCGTCCTCCCAAGCTCGCCCTGTCGCTCAACGCGCCCGACCAGGAACGACGGGAACAGATCATGCCCATAGCCCGAAGGTACCCTCTCGACCAGGTCATGGAAGCGATCCGCGCTTTCCCTCTCAAACGGGGTCGGCGCATCACCTTCGAGTACGTTCTCATCCGCAACTTCAACGACGCCGTCGTTGATGCACACGCGTTGGCCCGTCTAATCACCGGAATCCCCTGCAAGGTGAACGTGATTCCTCTCAATGAGGATCCGGAGCATTTCCCCGATCTCCAACAGCCTTGTACGGAGAGGGTCGATGCTTTTGGTCGGGCTCTGAGGGATCGTGGTTTGGTGGTCACCGTTCGTTGGTCGAAAGGGTCCGACGTCGCCGCCGCCTGCGGCCAACTCAAAGGCCGCCGGTCTTTATCCAGTACGTCAGTCGGTTGAGCTCAAACCGATAATTGCAACCTGACGACTCGCGTTCACCCCTTCGCGCCGAAAAGACGCCAGCTCACTGTCACACGCGGTGCAGGGACCGATGCGCTGAATCGCTATTCGCTTGACCCCAAGGTCGATCAACTGGGCGCCGAGGAAATCTCTGAGATCGACGCGCTGTCCACGCCTCCAGTGTGACTCCATTGGGCCGTTTTCCGCCAAAGCCGAAAGAACTTCGTCGCCGACCTCGTAGTGGCATGCAGAAATCGACGGGCCGAGCACAACGTCGACCTGGTCAGCCGTCACCCCGAACTCGACCTCGAACCGCCGGATCGCCGCGCAGGCGATTCCTGCGGCCGCTCCTCGCCAACCGGCGTGTACGGCAGCGACCACGCCGCCGCCCGCAAGCAGGATCGGCACACAGTCCGCTGTCCACACCGCAACACCGAGGCCGATCACATCGGTGATCAGGCCGTCGCAGAGACCCACCGAGGCCACCCCGGAGAACGGGCGCCCCGGCTCTCCTCCCAGGGAAGCGATCAAACGACCATGGACCTGATCCCCGAAATACACGGCGCTAAAAGGAAATTCCGGAGTTTGCAGGATTTTGTGCAGGCGATCTTCTTTCCCACCTTCACCACGCGCGGGTTCAAGACCCAGTAAGAAACACACACCATCCCGTTCACGAAACCAGAGCCTCTCATCGCCAAGGCACACCGCTCGCCAACCTTCAGGCACTGCTCGCATCATTCGATCCTACAAGATCTTGTTGATAGGATCAGATTCCGGCGCAAAGAATTCGACGGTCGGCAAAATATCCGCACCGAGTATCCGCTACACTGCGTGCTTACCGATGATCCGACTGCGTAACCTCACCAAGACCTTCGACGGTCGCAGGATCCTGCGGGGTATTGACCTTCAGGTCGATCCGGGAGAGTTCGTCTTTCTCACCGGTCCCTCTGGGGCCGGCAAAAGCACTCTCTTGAAACTTCTGTATGCCGCCGAGGAACCCACCGACGGAGAGATCACGGTCGCTGGTCAACCGGTCAATCAACTCTCCCGAAATCGTCTCGCTCATTTGCGGCGCAAAATCGGGGTTATTTTTCAGGATTTCAAGCTCCTCCGCCACAAGACGGTTCTCGAAAACGTCATGTTCGTTCTTCGCTTTCATGGCCTCGGTGCCAAAGATGCCCACCGGCGGGCATATCAGGTCCTCAAAAGGCTCGGTCTGCATCATCGTCAGTCAGCTCTCCCGGAGGTCTTGTCGGGCGGCGAACAGCAGCGCGTCGCGATCGCTCGGGCACTCGCATATCAGCCACGTCTGATCCTGGCTGACGAACCCACCGGCAACCTGGACTCAGATCTCGCAGGAGAGCTCTTGAGCCTCCTGTGCGACATCAACTATCAAGGAGCAACCGTCGTGGTCGCCACCCACGATCATGCACTACTCGAAGCCTTGCCTGTCAGAACTCTGGTGCTCCACGAGGGTCGAATCGAGTATGACGGAAGTTGGCCACCGTGATCCGCCATGCCATCGAAGAGGGGTTAGCCCTGTTGCGGCGTCGCTGGGTCGTCAGCCTGGTCTTCGTTCTGTCTCTGGCCATCCCTCTCGCGCTTGCCGGCTTTACAGCCACTCTCTCTCAGTGGGCTCGACCGCTGTTGGCACTCGAAGGGGAGGCGGTCGTTGTCCGTGTTCTCCTGCACCCACGTATGGATCTGGAGCAGCGTTCCGGATGGATCGCCGATCAGGCTCGAAAGCACCCCGAATGGAGGCTCGAAGAAGTTCCCGAGGATGAGCTCGCCGACCGTCTCATGCTCTGGTTCCCCTACCTTGCAGATCTCCTCCAGGGTGATCTCGCGATCGACCTTCCGCCCCTGATAGAAATCGTCGCGCCCGACCCAGAAGAGATCTCTCAACTGGTTCGGGGGCCGGCCGTCATCGCAGTCGGGCCAACCTCGTCAGTTCACCGAGCCCTGGGCGCAACGGCGAGACTACTGGCTTGGTTTCTGGGAAGTCTCAGCATCGGTTTGCTGGTCTCTGCTCTGCTCTTGGCCGCAACTTGGATCCATCTCGAGATCTATCGCCATGGAGACGAGATCACCATCATGCGTCTCGTTGGCGCCACCGAAGCGTCAATTCGCAGCCCCTTCTTCGTCGTGGCAGCGCTGCCCGGCCTGGCCGCCGGCCTTGCTGCCGCGGCCAGCACCTTCTTGATGGTCAATACATTCGCTCGCGCCGTCTCGGTGCTCGGACTGTTACAGCCCGTCGTTCCGACGTGGGTCACCACGGCCGAGATCGGGGTGGGGCTCCTCTTGCCGACGGCTGCTGCAGCAATCACCCTCGTACGCCACGCCGATAGCAACGGCGGAGGATAGGCCACAAGGCTACCCGGATACCCGGGAAAGGAAAGGGCGCCCCGCAGGGCGCCCGAGATTCTCGTAGCTGTCTTGATCAGGTTTGATCACGGAGCATTTCGAGATGCTCGCGCAGCTCCCGGGCCTCTTCCATCTCACCGATGGCCTCGAGTTCCTTGATCTGCTCCTCGATTGCACGCAGCTTGAGCTCGTAGGCCCGCTCCGCCTGGTCTGCCGCGGCGTTCAGCTCTGCCTTCTCCTTCTTGTCCTCGACTGATGCGACCATCGAGTTGTTACCGGCGTTCCTGTAGGCAGTCAGAGCCTTATCATATTCCTTCTGTTTGTCGTAGATGAAGCCCATTTGATTGTAGACCTGGGTGCGAAGCTTACCGCTCACACCGATTTTAAGGGCTTCCTGAAGATCGTTGATCGCGGCGCCGTACTGCCCCAAAGAGGTATTGCACTGCGCCCTGTAGTAACGAACGAGTGAATTCTGCGTCTGTTTGGCAGCCGCCTTATCGAACCATACAACGGCTTTCCGATATTCCTTGGCACCAAGATTCGCCTCTCCAGCGAGAAGCAGGTTTTCGAACGAGCCGGAGGAAGTTGCCATTATTTCGGCAATCCCTGCGCCCTGAGAATAATAAGACGCCTTCTGGGACCCCGAGGACCTGCGCCCGGCCGAAATCGCTGCTTTGACTGCGGAGGTGGCGCTCTTCTGGTCACTGGGATCGAGCTCGTATGCCTCTTTGAACGCGTTGAATGCCTTGCCAGAATCACCGTCCGCACTGTAGGCATAGCCGAGGGAGTATAAAAGCGCTCCGTCATTCGGGCTCGCCTTGGTCTGCGCCTCGAGCACGGGAATCGCCTCTCCTGGCAATCCCGCCTTGATGGCCGCGGTCGCATAAGCTGGGGCGAAAGACGCTCGAGACCTGGCATCGAGACTGTCAAATCTGATCTTCTTGAGCGTCATATAGGCTTCTTGATACTCGCCCGTCTGCACCAGACTCTGACCGAGCGCAATGGCGTATGAAGCATTTTGGGGGTCGAGTTCGACTGCCTTGCGAAGACTTCCAAGAGCCTTTGAAACCTGACCGGCGCCACGCAGCGAGATCCCGAGCATGTACTGGGTCCCTGCATGGTCGGGGCTTTGCTCGACGACCTTCTGAAACTCCTGAACCGCGGTCGAATAGTCACGGGCCTTGTAAGCCTCGACACCTTTGGCGTAGTCCGCGGCGGCCGGCAGAGCCACGGCGAAAACTACGATGCCAACAACCCAGCGTTTAGCGATACCAATCCCTGCATTCTTCATGAACGCCTCCTGTTGTCCATGATTGTCATGGACGCTCTTCTAAGCCCCCGAGCAGTGGGCGAACCTGCTCGTCGAACATCGCTGCAACGTCGGCGCCCTTGAGCAATGAAATGGCTTTGCTGTTTTGCAGAACCATCTCGCGGATGGCCGTAAGACCTTCTCCGCGCTCGATCTCCGTTCGTGCGCCAACATACTGTTTTTCGATAGTCTTCTCGCCTCCGGCGCCCACCACATCGAGGGCGACGGTGCGGATCTTTTCGGCAAGACCGAGCAGCGTAACCGGGCTCGGACCAACCCTTAGACTGCCGTCGCCACTCCGGGCTTCTTCCGGTTTGCGCAGCGCCACCAAGCCGGAGGTGATCATGCCGAACAGCAGCTTCGAAACGTCGAAAGCAGCCCACCGCAAGATGCCGGCAATCTCTTCGATGGACCGCTCTCCATCGACGTGCGTTACGAGAATCCACTCCTGGGGGCTCAACGTGACCTGGTCGTGACCCTCCCGTGGAGAGAAGAATGGAACCAAGTCAAGAGAAGGAATGCGCCTCGACAGCACCCGCCACTCGTCCAGGCGCCTCGCTGCCTCCATCATGAGGTTCGCATTCGACCTGTGCACGGTGATTTCGCCAGAGAGTTCGCCCGGGTTGAAGGAAAAGTCTCCCGACGCCCAGATCGCCATCTCGTAGACGGCGTGCTCCCCCTGCAGATTACCCACTACGGCATCCGTGATCTGACCGTCCTTGAGGTAAATCTGCCCTTCCTCGCCGTCGCGGTCCAAGTGAAAAGCGCCCGTCTTGCCGGAGACGCTTACCAACTGAATCACATCCGGAAGGGAAAGTTCAGAGAGGGAACCTTGGAGTGCCATTCAAATAGCCTACTGCAAATTGAACCGAACAGTCAGGATGTAGAGCACCTCAACCGGCTTCCCGTTGAGGGTCGACGGTTTGAATTTCCAACGCTTGACCGCATCGACCGCAGACTCGGTCAGTCCAAGCGGCAGTCCACGGAGGATATTGACCTCGGTCACCGTACCATCTTTGCCGATGGTGCACTCAAGGACCACAACTCCCTGGATCCGGGCCCGCCGCGCAGCCTCCGGATACTGTGGGTTCGGTCCACCGATCCGCTCGGGTTCAGTGATGTTGCCACCGACAATGAACCGCACAGGCCCTTCGGGCTCCGGCGCCGGCGGCGCATCGGGAATACCGAGAATGAGGCTGTCATCAACGGTGAAATCGAGGTCCTCTTCTGGCTCTTCTTCACGAATCGGCTCGGGCTCGTCCGGAGTCGGGTCAGGAATTGGGACCCTCTTCGTCTTCGGTTTGGGGATCTGTTGCATCTCGCGCTTCGGCGGCTGCTTGAACTTGACCTGCTTGACGACGTAGATCTTGCTCTTCTGCTGCTCGTGATCGGCCGAGTCACTTCCCCAGACGAGGAAGTTCCAGTTCATGACAAAGAAAATCGCATGCGCGATGATCGCCGTCACGAACGCGATACGTGCGAATTTCGCGTCTTGAGCTTCTTCCTGGGCAATGATCTCCATCACCGTTTGCGGAACTTTGGTTCCCGCTGTCGTCGCCGTTTTTTGGGGAGTTTCGCTCATTCTGCGCCCCCTTTACACGATGCCCAGCATGGACCAGAGGTTCTGCATCTCGCGCTGGGTCGGGATAGAAATCGTCTCGATGTGGATTCCGCCGTCTTCAACTGGTGTGCGGAGGATATCAAAAACATAGATCATGTTGCCATACGTAGCTTCTTGGTCGGTTCGTAGAATCACGGGTTTTTTCGGGTTCTGGCGCAGCTTTTCGGCAATATATGGCAAGAGCCGGTCGCTGATCTGCGCATAGGGGACCTGTGTGCCGTCGAGCATGATGTCACCGCCCGGCATGACGAAAACGTCCACAGAGTCCTCCTGCTTGATCTCCGGCGTCTCGTTATTGTCCTCTGGCAGCGCGAAATCGAGCCCGCGGGTCGCGGAGAACACCGAGGTCACCATGAAATAGATGATGAGCAGAAACGAGATGTCGGCCATTGACCCGGTGAAGATCTCGCTCTCGATGTCGCGCTTTTTTCCTTTGAGAATCGCCATGATCTCCCCCGTCACCCGCCCACGGTCTTCTGGTCCGACAGCAGGAAGATCGTCTTGACCTTTGACTGTTTCAACGCATCCAGAACGGCATCCACCTTTTCATAACGCACGTCTTCGTCCGCCTTGATGATGAATTCCCTGTTCGGGTCCTGGGCGACGACGGTCGAAGCAAAGGTGACGACCTCTTCGATGGTGCTTACCGGCAAGGACATCTCCTGGCCGGTGGACACACGAATCACCTCCCCCTGATCTGGAGGCGAAATCGAGATGACCGCAGATTCTTTGTCGATCTCGGAACGAACCCATGTCTCGGGTAGATTGACCTGCGTCCGGTCTACCTCGGTGTTGTAGGTCAACACGAAGAAGACGATGAGCAGGAAGACGATGTCTGCCATCGAGGCGGTAAAAATTTCACCGCCTCCCTTTTTCTCTCTACCGCGAATAACTGCCATCGCGGCCTCCCTTCTGCATTCCTACGCCTGCGGCGCGTCGCCCCCTGGGGTTCCGCTGTACCGCTGGGAGTCCATCTCGATGAAGGTTTCCATCAGCATATTTGTGGCGGTTTCGATGTCGCGCACAAAGCGGGTGATCTTGGTATTGAACCAGTTGTATGCCAGCTGTGCCGGGATCGCGACGATCAGGCCTGTCGCGGTCGTAATCAAAGCCTCCGAAATACCGGCCGCAACGGCGCCCGGATTCGTGAGTCCCGCTTCCGCAAGAGTCGCAAAGCTCTTGATCATGCCAGTCACCGTACCGAGGAAACCAAGCATCGGCGCAACGTTGGCCGTCGTCGCCAACACACCCATTCGCCGCTCGAGACGGTCGAGCTCGTACATGGCTGCGTTTTCGATCGTCTTTTCGATATCCTCACGGCTGTGACCGTAGCGCAGCAGGCCCGCCTTCATCACCGAAGCGACTGGGCCCTTGTTCTGCTCACAGACCTTGATCGCTTCTTTGACGTTACGGTTGACCAACAGAGCCTTTCGGATCTTGGTAAGGAACTCGTTGACGTTGATTTTTGCCTTCGTGAAGACGATGAATCGCTCAATGATGAAGGTCAGAGCCAGGAGAGAGAAGAACAGCAGCGGCCACATCATGGGTCCACCCTGGCGGAAATAGGTTGCGAGAGTTCCGAAGTGCACGGTCATCCTCCTCTAGGTACGAGTTCTGGGCCTTGGGAAAGTTCCCATTCATCGCCCGAATTACGATTGTGACCGATTCCGTCTCTTACCACAAGAACGGATCCAACGGAATCGACCTGTTCATCGGCCGCCTTACTTCTCAGCATAAAGGCACGAAATGCTAGCACGAGCCATTTCCAGGCGTCAAGGAGTCGATACTGCCAAAAAAAACTCCTCGACCAACAGGTCGGTTTTTTGAAGTATTCATTTCGGGGTGGGCCAGCGGCGGCGGTGCAAGTGGGTCAATGCGGCGGCCATCGCGTCGGCGGCGTCCTGTGCGGGCGGGGTTTTCAGGGCCAGGAACCGGGTCACCATAAATACCACCTGCCCCTTCTCAGCCCGCCCATGACCCACGATTGCGCTCTTGATTTCCGCTGGCGAATAGCCAACCACCGCCAATCCGGCTTCGCCGAGAACCGACAGGAGGGCGCCGCGAGCCTCGGCCAGTACGATTGTCGACTTCGGGTTCCTGCCGGTGAATGGAGTTTCGACAGCCGCTTCGTCAGGCGTATTTTCGGTAATGACCCGCTTCATTCGAAGCGCGAGGTCGGCGAGCCGGTGTGACCTCTCGTTCCCCCGCGGTCTGATGACCCCGGCGGCGTGCAGGGTGTAGTGATTCCCCCGCACCGAGACCACCGCCCATCCGGTTGCCGCGGAACCTGGATCGACGCCCAGAACCTTGATGGGTTCTTGTGCCATTCTCAGCTGGCGTTCAGTTCGTCCTCGTCGAAATCGAAGTTAGCCCAGACATTCTGCACGTCGTCATGGTCTTCGAACGCCTCCATCAAACGGATCATCTGCTGTGCCTTTTTCCCCTCGAGTCGCATCGAGGTCGAAGGTTCCATGTCGAATTGGGCGGCCTCGATCACCACTCCTGCGGCTTCGAGCCCCTCCTTCACCTGGTGGAGTTCCTCCGGCACAGTGAAGACCCTGAAGAAATCAGGATCCTCTGTATCGAGATCTTCCGCCCCTGCATCGAGGGCTGACTCCAAAAGCACATCTTCATCCATTTCGTCCGCCCGCGACACCAGGATCAGACCCTTGCGCGAAAACACCCAGGACACACTTCCATTTTCTCCCAGGTTTCCGCCATGCTTCGAAAACAGGTGGCGGACCTCCGGCGTGGTCCGGTTGCGGTTGTCCGTCAGGCACTCCAACATCACGGCGACCCCGCCCGGACCATAACCTTCGTAGTTGACCTCTTCGTAGGTCACTCCGTCGAGATCACCCGTTCCACGATCGACGGCCCTCTTGATGTTGTCTGCCGGCATGTTTGCCGCTTTCGCCGCCGTTACCGCTGCCCGCAGCCGTGGGTTGGCCTCGATGTCTCCGCCACCTGCCCGCGCCGATACGGTGATCTCGCGGATGATCTTCGTGAAGATTTTGCCTCGTTTGGCATCCGCTCGACCCTTTTTGTGCTTGATCGTACTCCATTTATTGTGCCCGGACATGGCGCCTCCTCGACATCGCACTGAGAAGCCCGCTCGTCAACGAGCGGCCGGGCCCGTACTGCGGCACCCGTTTCCGGCGACAGTTGTCGGATTGCGGGCGTATTCACCGATCGATTCCCCGCGGACACCCGACACCGAGACCGGTTGCACACCATTATCCAGCAATCTTCTTCGGAAATCGACTCCCAGTAAAAGCACTCGGTGGTTGACTTCACAGAAGGCTCGAACATAATGAAACTGGACTCTTCAACCAGCCAAGGGGCTGAGGATGGTGACATGAGCGCGAATATCCTTCTCATTGAGTACGAGCCGCGTTATATCGAACGCGCTCAACAAGCACTGGAGGGTTCTTCGTATCGGCTCGAGATCGTCGGCGACCTCGACGCCGCGGTGGGCTGCTGCGCGACCTTCGAACCACAGACCGTCGTCATAACTTCGGTCTTGCCGAGGATCAAGATCGAGGACGCTATTACTCAGCTCAGAGCAAGAGCTGGGCTGCGTTCGACGCCTTTCCTTATTCTGATGTCCGGGTACCGCGGCAGTGACTCGGCCGAAGACGCCGGCAGGTACGGCGCTCAGGACATCCTCGCGCGGCCCTTCTCCAGCGAGGCGTTCATTCAGAAAGTCGAAGGTCTGCTGGCGGACGCTGAGGATCCAGCAAAGACACAGGCAATTCCCAGCGACATGCTGCAGGCGCTCCGGAACGGGGGTGGGGCCGGCGGGAGTGGACCAAGTCTCACATCAGACGATCTTTTTGGAGACATTCTCTCTGACGTCGAGGGCGGCGGGGAGTCCTCTGCGCCTCGGCCGCCCAAGACAGAGCCCAAAGCCACAACGCACGAACCGAGCACGAAAGATGCCCCGAAACCCCCCTCCGCACATAAAGGCGGCCCGTCCTCCGGGGTTGACGACGCTCTGGCAGACGTCGTCAAAGATGGACGAACGGCCCCGCCGATCAAACGGGCGACCGTACCCACCGAGACCGATGTTGATGCCATTCTGTCGCAGACCCTGGCCGGCCTCGACATTCAACCCATGCGCAGGGGCAAGGCCAAAACGCGGCCTCCCGCCGCCAAAGAGCCCGCCCCGGTCGCCTCTCCAGCCGAACCGCCAAAAACCGCACCACCTAAGGCCAAGCCAGTCGCCAAACCGAAAGAGGCCGCCGACAAAGGGAAGAAGGCCGCCGACGGGAACCGTTTCGGGCAGTACATCCTGCAAGACCACATCGCCACCGGAGGCATGGCGGAGGTGCACAAGGCCCGCATGATGGGAATGGAAGGTTTCCAGAAAACCGTTGCCATCAAGCGCATCCTCTCCCACCTGACGGAAAACGACGAATTCGTCACGATGTTCATCGACGAGGCGAAGCTGGCGGCGCAGCTCAACCACAACAACATCATCCACATCTACGACCTCGGCA
>CAZCEX010000005.1:0-9729 GCA_964497785.1 uncultured Thermoanaerobaculia bacterium
CACTCGGAAATTTCGTTGAAAACCTGGCCCACCGTTTGTTTTTCGCCCGAGCCCGAGCCCGTTACCGTTGTCGTTACCGAAGAAGCGCATTCGACAACGGTAACGGGCTCGGGTCAGAGTCCAGGTCCAAATCACCGAGGCTTGGGACCGGATACCGGGATCCGGCATCCGGGCGGGTGGATGGTTCCGTTCCGGCCTACAATGCTTCCCGGAGGATCTGGCGTGACACAACAAGAAACGATCGACATCGACGGCGTCGTCTTGCACCTGGCCAACCCGGTCGGCGCGGTTCCGGCCTGGGTAGGCCAGCGTGAGGTCCTGCTCCAGGTGCTCGCGGCGTGGTCATGCTTCTCGGAGCGCGATCTGCCGCTCAACCCACGCCTGTTGGGCAGACCGGGAGTCGGCAAGACCACCCTTGCGTGCGCCGCCGCTCATCACCTCGAGCTTGAAATCTACATCGTCCAGGCGACGACCGACACCCGTCCCGAGGATCTCATCGTGACACCGGTCCTCGAGGCGGGAGGCGGCATTCGATACATGGCGTCACCACTCGTCACGGCGATGGTGCGTGGAGGTGCGTGCATACTCGACGAAGGCAATCGAATGAGCGAAAAGTCGTGGGCCTCTCTGGCTCCTTTGCTCGACCACCGGCGCAGCGTCGACAGCGTGATAGCGGGCATCACCGTCAAAGCGCATGCCGATTTCCGATTCGTGACGACGATGAACGAGGACGCCTCCACCTACGAAGTGCCGGAGTACATCCACTCGCGCCTGATGCCACAGGTCGTGATCGACTTCCCCGCCGAGGACGAGGAGCGCGAGATCATCGCGGCCCAGGTTCCCGATCTCGAGGCGGAGGTCCTCGACTACGTCGCCACCTTTCTCCGCGCCGCCCACCTCGCCGATCTTCGCTACACAGTGCGCGACGGCATCAACATCGCCCGTTACGCGATGAAGGTCTTGACCAGAGCCGAGGCCGAGACCGCGGCCGTGGCAGTCGACCAGGCCCTCGTGCTCGCTCTCGGCGCCGAGGAGGCCGAGCCTTTTCGACTGCCGGTTTGATGGCAAATTTCGACCTTGACGCGCTTGCCCCTGAGGCCATTGACGGCGTGCACGTCATGCCGATCCTCCACGAACGCGTCGACATCGGGTCGCTGGTGAGATGCGTGCTGGAAGCACTGCAGCCGGCAGCGGTTGCGGTCGAGCTGCCGATCACTCTCAGCGAGCCCGTGCGCAGCAGCGTCAGTCGCCTGCCGGAAATCTCCGTCGTTCTCAGCGAGGAAGAGGGCGAGGACACGTTGATCTGGGTCGTCGCCCCCGGCGATCCGCTGGTCGAAGGCCTGCGGTGGGCCGAAGAAAACGGACGCCAGACATTTCTCATTGATCCCGACCTGCCCTACCCCCACCGGCACACCGACATAGTCGTCGACCCCTGGAGCCTGTGGACTCTCGGCGCCGCTGCCTACCTGGAAATCGTACGCGCTCTCGCCGGCGATGGCGTCGCCACGGATGCCGATCGTCTTCGCGAACGGGGCATGGCCCACCATCTCCTCGAGGCGAAAGAGCACTGCCGCGGTCCGGTGCTCGCCCTCGTCGGTGCGGCCCACGCCAGCCGGTTGACGGATCACCTCAAAGGACCCACCGCCCCACCCCTGGCCCGACAACGACGCTCCCGGGTCGCAGTTCGTAACCTCCACCCGGACAGCCTCGCCGCCCTGCTTCCCGACGCACCCCTCGTTCACGCAGTATTCGAAAACCTGCGAGACGGCGTGGTACCCGGCGACCCCGGGCTCGAGACTGCCGTCGCACGTCCGATGGAGATGGAGTTCGCCGGGCTGCGACTCATCACTGGCGGCGACCCGGATAGCCACCAGTCTGTGGCTGTTCAGCGCTGCCGGTACGCGGCATCGCGCGGACATCGAGAAGGTCTCGCAGGCCGCCCCGTCGCCGACCGAGAGGCCATAGGTCGGGCCGTTTGGGAGATCGCAACTGCCTCCTGGCGAGCACAGACCCGAGAGGAGGCCCAGGCCTGGCAACGGCGAATGTTCTTCGATTTTGCCCACCGCCACGCCCGTATCCAGGGCCAGTTGGTCCCCGGCCTTTACGAGTGGGTCACGGCGGCGCGAGGGGTTGCCGACGACAATCTCGCCTGGGAGACCTTCGAAACCGCGACCGCCTATCCGTGGCAACAGGAAAGCTCGGACATCCAGACCGCTCGGATCGACGGCGAGATGCTCGATCTCGGAACGCGCAGGGTGCGCTTTCGACGTCGTTTCTTTCGCACGAAACGGCGGCCGGTGCTGATCCCGGTGCGCCGCCACCCGACTCCGGACGACCCGACCGAATGGCTGGAGGCCTTTGACGGCCGGGGCATCTGTTCGTATCCACCAGAGGACGTCGTCATCGAGGACTACGGCCTTTTTCTGCAGAAAAAGGCCGTCTCCATCCTCGCCTCTGAGACTGCACGATCTGAGCCTTTCGTTACCAGCATGCTCGACGGGATCGATCTGCGCGAGACTCTGCTCCACTGGCACGAAGGCAGGATCTGGGTCCGCGAGCGAGGCCGCTCGCCCGGCGCAGCGGGTTCGGTCGTCGTGATCTTTGACGACGATCCCGACGGAGACAAGTTCCCGTATGTCATGACCTGGCTCGGCGAGCACGATCAGGAATCCGACATGGCGCTCTACGCTACCGACCCTACCCGCCAAATCGTCGGCCCGGGGATCATGCGCGCGACCTATGGTGGATTCATGCTGACCTACCCTCCCGGGCGTCTCTTCGACGTTTGGGGAGATCCGGACTACCGGGGCGCTCGCTTCAAGGCGGAAACCCTGCTCATGGCGGCAGTCGACTACTCGACCGAAAAGATCGTCGTCCAGGTCGCGCCGAACCCACCGAGCTCACGCATCACCTCCTGGGCAGCCCAGCAAGGGAAGAGAATCGTTCACATCCCAATAGGGTCGCTGTCGCCGGTCACCCTGCGGCGGGTCAGGGTGCTGCACATTCTTGCCGGGTATGACAAGCGTGCTGTTGCGAAGGATTACATCTGGTAGGAATTCTTCGAAGGAAGGCTTGGTCGGCGTTAGAAGCCACAACGGTAGTGGTGCCTTCCGTCGAAAAATTCCTATAAACGAGGGTCAGGAGAGTCGATCGGGTTATGCGCTACGCTTACCCGGACGGTGTCGGTACGGGAAGCACATTGTCCGTTTCATCGGTGATTTCGTCGGCGAAGGCCACCTCTACGGCTACGATTCGGCCGCTGCCCCACTGATCTTCGGCCAGAAGCCACTCGCGAACGAACTCAGCGACGCGGCGACGACAGGTTTCGCGCACGATGTTGATGGTATCGGGTGACGCGGCCCGAGCGACGAGCCGGGCGGTCAGGCTGCGTTCGAGTTCCTCCATGACCTCGTCTTCGTCGAAGCGCAACCAGCTGCCTTCGATGCGTTTCTCGACGCCGCCGGTGTGGATCGCGGGCGGTTGGCTCGGCCTGATTCGGGGCGCACGAACGAAGCATACGCCGTCCCTGACATCGAGCACCCAGGGTTCTTCGAGCTGCAGGTGATAGCGGTAGGTGACGGGCACGCGGATTTCCGACACCGTCGTTCCGAGGGGCACGAGCTCGAACAGGGCTCGCTTCTCGTCGCGGCGCTCGAAAATCTCGGTGGCTTCGAGCGAAGCAACCTCCAACAGCATGCCCTCTGTGCCCAGACGCGGCAACACCGCCGTGAAGGTCTCCGTGATGGTCGTCGACCGGAAACCCTCGGCCAGATTGTGCACCACCTCGGCCACCCGGTCCGATGAGCCGACCACCGCGTCACGGCCGAAACGAAGGGCGCGATCGACGGCCAACCACCCGAGAAGCACGACGGCCACGACCACAGCCGGCCAGCGCAGGAGGTGGATCAGGCGCAAGGCGCCGCTGTCATTTCTATCGCTGTCCACCCTGTCATTGTACGCGGCGGATCCCCGGATGGGCGGCCTCCCGGTATAGAATGCGCTTGTGGGTACTGAGAACTCATCGACCGTAACAACGCTCGGCGACATGCCTGGGGGCAAGATTTCAGAGCTTTCGGCGATGATGCCGGCCTACAACGAAGAGGAGATCCTGCCCATCGCTCTCGAGGAAGCGGTCACCGCCCTCGAGCAACAGGTCGAAAAATGGGAGCTGGTCGTCGTCGACGACGGGTCGACCGATCGCACACCGGCGATCCTCGAGGAGTGGAAGTCTCGTGAGCCGCGGCTGCGCATCATTACCAACCACCCCAACCAGGGTTACTCACAGGCGCTCATTCGCGGCTTCCTCGCTTGCCGGCTCGCAGTGGTCTTCTACACCGACGGTGACGCCCAGTTCGACCTCGGCGAGATCTCGAACCTCTACCCGCTGATCGCCGATGCCGACATGGTCGCCGGCTATCGAGTTGGGCGCAAGGATCCGTGGTTCCGGCTCGTGACCTCGGGCATCTACAACCTTATCCAGGCGGCGGTGCTGGGTGTGAGAGCGCGCGACGTCAACTGCGCCTTCAAGTTCTTCCGGAGGGATTTTTTCGAAAAGGTCGTGCTTTCCAGTGATGGTTTCCTCATCGACGCGGAGCTCTACGCACGCGCCGATCGTGCCTGTCTGAGGTGGGCTCAGGGGCCGGTCACCCACCGGCCGCGGACCGAAGGCTCGACGACGGTCAAGGTCGGCACCATCCGTGAGACCCTGGGGGAGCTGTGGCGTCTGAAGCGATCTCTTTGACGACCGAGTCGGCCGCTCGCGACCGGCGTCTCTTCTGGACATGTGTCGTCGCGTGGACCGTTCTTCATGTGATCCTCGCAATGCTGACTCCGGTATCCGGCGACGAAGCCTACTACTGGGACTGCGCGCGGCATCTCGACTGGGCATCCTTCGACCAACCCCTGCTGATGATGTGGACAATGAACCCTTTCCGTTGGCTGTTCGGCGAGGTCTCTTTGGCGGTGCGGGCGCCCGCCATCACGGCGAGCTTGCTCATCGCCGTATTTTTGCTCGGTCTGATTCGACGATTCGGAGGCGACTACCGAGAGGCGGCAGCCGCATACAGCTTGTTGCACGGCATGCCCTTCTTCTTCATCGGGTCATTTTACGAATCGACCGACATCGGTATGGCCGCGGCGTATCTTGCCGCCACCTGGGCAGCAGTCGCTATCGCCCAGGGGGATCGGCGCGGATGGTGGGGTTTCGGCCTTGCCGCCGGCTTGGGATTTCTCGCCAAGTTTCCCGCTGTGCTGGTTGTCCCCGCTATATTGCCGGCTCTCACGCAGCGCGAAGCGCGCCGCGACCTGCTGACGCCAACGCCATGGCTGGCAGCTCTGATGGCTCTCATTCTGACCACTCCGGTGTGGATCTGGGCACGGCTGCACGACTGGGACAATATCCGTTTCCAGCTTCAGGGGAGGCATGAGACCGGCGGACTCGCGCTCAAGTATCTGGGCGAGTTCATCGGCGCCAATCTACTCCTCGCAACGCCGTTTCTCGCCATCGCGATCGTGATCGCTGTGGGTGTCTTTGCACGCCGCGGAGGGGCGGACCGTTGGGTGGTCGTGGTTGCTGCTGCGATGCCATTTCTCGTATTCGGCTTCGTCAGCCTGCGTGAGCGGGTCGGCGCTCACTGGGGTGGACCGGGGCTGCTCATCGGCGCCGCCGTGCTCGCCATCACCGATTTCCGTGCACGTCGTTGGCTCATCGGTCTGGGCGTTGCCATGGGCCTCACCCTGTCGCTGGCGGTTGTCGCCGCGGCCTCGTTCCCCCTCGCCCTGATGGACTTGCAGTGGCAGTACGCCGGTCGACCGAACAGGATCAATACCAGTGAGCTCGCCCGCCTGGTCGGCAATGAGCAGATCTCAGCCGAGATCGGCCGACGCATGGACCCAAACGAGGCTCTGCTCCTGACGAGCTACTCTGATGTGCACGTCTACGGCCTGCTGTCGAAGGGCAGCCTTCCGACCCGCCTCGCCCACATCACCGGTGGCTCACACGGGCTCGCATCGCTTTACTGGTACGACGAAGGAGATCTCCTCGGCAAAACCGCTCTGGTGGTGACCGAGAAGGAGGGCGTCGCCGCCAAGCTCGCGCCATACTGCCGCGATGTCGAGGACCTCGACCCGATCCTCATCGTGCGTGGAGAGCAAGTTGTTCGATCGGTCAGCCTCTTCCGGTGCCATGAGATCGTTCGTGACGACGGCGCATTTACCCGATAGGCACTCCTGTTCCCGCCGCCAGGCCCATACAAATAGAAAAGCACGAAAAGGCATTCGATCGCGCTCCGAAAAAGGAGGGCTCTGTGCCTTTTCGTGCTTTTCTATTTGCAATGTCAAACCTACAGCTCTTTCAGAGCTCTCTGGTGACGGTCTCGAAAAACCCCCCACACCCCAGCGAGAATCAAGGCCATGCCAGCCATCATCGTCAGGGTGACGGGCTCGGAGAGCACAATCCAGCCGAGGAAGACAGCGATCACCGGGTTGACGTAGGTATAGGTCATCACGATCGAGGTCGGCAGAAGCTTGATCGCAGCGAGATACGAGGTGTAGGCGAGAATCGAGCCGAAGACGACCAGGTAGCCCCAGGCGCCCCAGGCTGTGGCAGTCGGCGCCGGCGCAGGTTCGCTGAACACCAGGGCGAGCGCAGCAAAGCCGACGGCGCCGGCAAGCTGTTGCAATCCGCCCATGGCCAGGGGATCGAGCCCGACCGGGCGGCGACTCAGGAGCAGGGTTCCCGACCCCCAGGCGAAGGTGGCGCAGATGATCACCAGGATCCCGGGCAGGTCACCACCGATACCTTGGCGCAAGAGGGGCAGGGTCAGGACAACCAGACCGGCAAACCCGGTGGCGATGGCGCCGATGAGAAAAAAGGATGGGGCACGTCTTTCGAGAAAGGCCTCGGCGAGCGCCACCCACATCGGCATGGTGCCGACGATGAGCGCAGCAAGACCCGAATCGACGCGCTGCTCGGCCCAGTTGACGCCGCCGTTGCCGCCAACCCACATCAAGAGTCCGCTGACGACGACGATGGTGGCTTCAGCTCCGGTCGGCCGAATTCGCCGTCGCAGCATGGCTGCAATCAGTAACAGAACCGCTCCCGCAACAAGCACCCGGCTCGCGCCGAGCCAAAAAGGTCCAAACCCGGCCCCCTCGCGTACAGCGATGCGAATTGCCAGGTAGGTCGAGCCCCATACCACCCAGGTCACGAAGAGGTGGAGCAGGCCGGCGAGGGGTAGGCGGTTCGGCATGGCGGTGGGCCACCATAGCAGGGGCTCCGGGCTGGTGCGGTGATCTTCGAAATGTCTCGCAACTGAGGTACCCGCAGCAGGCTTCGCCTGGCCGCCGCGTCCCGCGACGGCCGGCACTGCTGCCGCTTCTGGGCTGCGCTCCTCGGCGCTACGGCTTCGAATCCGCAACGCGCGGGTTCTCCCATCGCCTTTCCCGTGCGTCGAGACCCTCGGCAACGGCTCCACCGCAGCAGGCGTGGGACTTGCTCTTTATTTCGCTGTTCTGGTGGCAGCCGCTTCGCTGCCGCCCCTTCGCTTCCTCCGTCAGGTACCACGTATCGAGGCCCTGCAGTGAATCGTGACCGCCCACCAACCGCCGCTACTTTTCTCTCCGCAGCCGTAGTGCTTGCGGTCGGGTTGGCGGCCATTTCCCTCGAACGAGGCTGCGTCCCTCAACAGACCGGTAAAACCGCCGCCGATGAACGGCACACCGCCTCCTCGACTGAGCTTTCCGCAGAGGATTATCCAGCAGAGAGGCACCAACATCGCACGAGGAACCGCTCACCTCAAAGCCTCTCTGCTGGAGAATCCTAGTAGGTGAACTTGCCGATAATAGCCCTCAGCTCGGCCGCCATCGTCGACAGCCGATCGGCGGCTTCGCGTGACGAGGCGGAGGCTTCGGTGGTCTGCTGCACTGCGGCGGCGATCTCGGCGATTCTCTCCGCGATCTCACCGGCGCCGGTGGCCGCCTCGCCGACACTGTGGGCGATTTCCGCGGTCGTAGCGGTCTGCTGCTCGACTGCACTCGCGATTGTCGTCTGAATGTCGTGGATCGATTGAATGGTTTCGGTGATCGAGTTCATCGCTTCGCCGGCATGCCCGGTGTGTTCCTCGATCGTCGCTGCCGTGGCGCTGATCTCCTCCGTCGCCTCGGCCGTCTGATTAGCGAGCTTCTTGACCTCGTCGGCAACGACGGCAAACCCCCTGCCGGCTTCCCCAGCTCGAGCTGCCTCGATGGTCGCGTTCAGCGCCAGCAGATTGGTCTGCTCAGCGATGTTGTAGATGACCCGCACGACATTGCCGATCCTCGCCCCGGTCTCGCCCAGCTGGGTGAATGTCGCCGCTGTCTGCTCTGCCGCATCAACCGCTTCGGTAGCGACCCGTGCTGCCAGAGATGCGTTGACGGCGATCTCTCGTGTATTCGCGTTGAGCTCTTCGGTGGCGGTCGCCATCGACTGGGCGTTGACGCTCACCTCCTCGGCTGCCGTTGACACCATGCTCGCCTGGCCGGCGGTTCCTTCACTGGCAGAGGCAATCTGCTGAGAAAGACCGAGCAGACTCTCGGAAGCATCGGCCAGACCTGTCGCTTCCCCGCCGATGGCACGCATGTCCTGCTGAATCGCCTCGACAAAAGAGTTGAAGGCAGTTCCGAGCTGACCAACCTCGTCCGCGCTGGCGACCGCCACGCGGCGGGTGAGGTCGCCGCGGCCGCGGGCGATGTCATCGAATCGCTCGGCCAGCTGCTGGATGGGCTTGGTGACGATCACTCGCGTCGTCGTCAAGGTGATGGCGCAGACAGCGAGCAGGATGAAAAGAATCGCCGCCGAGGCCCAAAGCCTGGCGTTACGAACCGGACCTTCGATCAAGCCCTCCGGAATGAGCAGGCCGAGCGTCCAATCGAGATGGGGCGATTGTGCCTGGATCGGTGCGTGGAGCACGACCCAGGTTTCATCGTTCCACTCCACCCGTTGCACGCCATTACTGCCAGCCGCCTTGTGTATTTCAAGGTCTGCAAAACCCTGGCCACCCCGCTCCTGGGCATCGAGGTCAGCGAGCGTTGCTCCTTCCGGCATCTCAAGGTCGGTAAAGGCGATGAAGACACCATCATGATCAACCAGAAAGGCGCTCCCAGAGCGGTGGTACTTCATCTCTTTGACGACGTCTCGAATGGTATTGAGAAGGATGTCGACCCCCCCGACCCCTATGAGCCGCCCGTCTCTGTAGACGGTCGACTGAATGGTGACGGCAACATTGCCGGAGGCGAGGTCGGTCGTCGGTTTGGATACGTACAGCCGATTCTCTCCCACGGCTTCGATCCACCATGGGCGTTGCTGGACGATGTAGTTTTCTCTTTCGAATCGACCCTCGGGGATTGTTTCTTGTGGGTTGGTGAAGTACTCGTTGCTGCGATCGACCCCGAAGAAAGCCGCAAGCACTGTTTCGTTGCTTGAAACGATGTTGTCGAAGAAGTTGATGACATTGTTGTAGGCGGGATTGTTCATAAACGGCTGGTCGTGCGATTGGCGGCTCTCGAACCAGTCGATCATCCATGGGCTGTCGAGCATTGTTTTGCTGATCTGGCCGTTGCTAACGAGAAAGCGTTCCATCTCGAGCGCATTGACCTGCACGACGTTCTCCGCCTCAGCCAACGTTCTCTCGCGAATGACGTCGGCGACCCGGCTGACAGCAAACGCGCCGAAAACAATCATGAACACGGCGA